>CAZFVT010000029.1:0-16275 GCA_964522355.1 uncultured Woeseiaceae bacterium
TGTTCCAGCCACCGGAGATGTTGCCGTTGCCGTTGCCGTTATCGCTGCCACGCCACTGACCCGGGAAACGGGTAGACGCTGCCGGATCGTCGCCGGGCAGAACCCCGTAGCGATCCTGGTAGGCGAAAACGGCAGCCGAGACGCCGGCGAAATCGTTTTCGATACGCTTGATCTTGGCGTTGGTGATCATCTCGCGACCTTTCAGTACGCCACCAATCAAGAGGCCGACAATGACAAGTACGATCGCAATTTCAACGAGCGTAAAACCGCCCTGTCCGCGCTTCATGTTCGTTTTCATGTTCACAACGTTCCCTCTTCGGTGTTGCTGTTCAAATATTTCCTGCCGTTACCGGCGTCTTCTTAGGCTATCGGCAGGATGGAGCGATTCTTTAGCCAATATTCCGATTCAATTGACATAAGAAGTAACGACTTACGGAACGAAGCCCGCATCCACGAGGCGCTTGTACACGGTCGTCGCCGGCGTCCAGGCCAGTACATCGTCAAATTCGTTGCCCGATTGAGCACTCAGGCCTCGCAGCACGAAGACCGAATTCGCGGCAACCCGGTAGCTGGCGCCACTCGGGCCGCCGCCGAGCGTCGCGCCCGCATTCTCGAGCTGGTCAGCCGAAGAGAATTGCGCCCAGTCCTTGCCGAAGGAGTACACGAGAAAGGGTGAGCTATCGGTCAGGGTGGCATTCGCGGCGCCGCAGGCGATTCCGGAGGCGCCCGCCGCGGTACGGCAAACCACGAGATCGGGCGTTAGCGCGGCGATGCCGACCGCACGAAGGTCAGCGGGGTTAACGAAATCCCAGTCGCCGTTGGCGTCGACGTCGGTTGCGGTCACGCTGTACCGAAGCGGTGACTTCCAGGGGTCGAGCAACAGGTTGTCGTCGTTACGATGCCCGCGCAGGTCAAGCGTCGTGGCCGGTACAAAGCCGTGCTGCCGCTGGCAGCTGCCGCCCGCAACCGCGGCGCGGCCGCCGCTCGCGGGCGTCGCCGGGCACGGCAATGCGCCGTTGACGAGCAGATATCCTTCGAGCGCCTCGCGCACGTCCTCGACTTGCCGCTCGGCCTCGTTGAGGCGGGCGTTATCACGCTGCTGTGCGAGCGGCAGCGCGATACCGCCGAGCAGCAGGCCCATAATCAATATGACGATCGACAGCTCGACGAGCGAAAAGCCGCGCTGCGATTTCGATGACTGGATACTCATGCGCGAATCCATCCTCATCAGCAACCTGAGACCGACAGGTCTGAGGCGATACAGAACAGTCGATCGTTGAAGTCCGGGGCCACCGGCCGGCTTTCGAGATCCGGGGCGCCGGCGACGGTCGGAAAGACCAGCGGGTTCGCCCCCTCGAGATAATTCAGGACGTCTCCCCGGGTATCAGCATCCAGCGGCGGCATCGTCCTCGACTGCAGATCCAGCGCCGCGCCGGCAAACATCACAACCGCCGCGTAGCTTCCGGCGCCGTTCACCGAAATGCAGTCGCCGCAGCCGGTCGGTACCGATGCACTGGGGGCAAAGTCCGCGGCCACCAGGTAAAAGAAGTGGTCTTTCAGGTTGCGCCAGTCGCCCTGCACGGCCGTTGTCCAGGTCGGCACGACGGCGGGATCGCAGCTCGTCAGAACGGTCGGTAAGGGATTACCAATGGTCAGCGCACTGTCATCGACGACGTCCGGAAGCCGCCCGGAGAGGTTCGTGCTGTCGTCGCTGTAGTTCAACCCAAGCCGATAGTCGGCCAGGGTCAGCGGCGCCGGCCAGGGCAAACGGAGGTCGTTGGCTCCGCCGATATTCTGCCGTGCGTAATTGGCAACGCACTCGGCCACGGCAAGTCCGAGGGTGTCGATCCGCGCGTCGTAATCGTGGCGTTCCGTGACGAGTGCGGCCACTTCCGATTGGCGAATGACGAGCAGTCGGTCGTTGTGACTGCCGTCGGCAATCGCGTCGCTGGCAAAGCGATCTATGACGTCTGCGATGCCCGCGACGCTGGCGTTATCGACACCAATCGCGCCCGCATCGTCGAGAAAGTCGGCAGCGTTAAAGGAAGGACTGCAGCCCTGGTCCACCGCTGCGGCTCGCGCCTGTCCGGCAACGGTGCTTCCCGGCGCCAGGAGTATCGCCACCGGGCGATCCTCGGCGGTCGCACCGGCCAGCAGCGCGCCACTTGAGGCGTCATACATTTCGAAGCTGCCCGCGGAGTCAGGATTGAGCAGCTCGGCGCTGGCCGCGTCGGCATCCTTGTAATCGCCGGACACCGCATACCACAGGCAGGCGCCGCTGCCATCGGCGAGCGCCTCCAGGCCAAGTGTCTTCCAAGGCAGTCGGCCGAGCATGTTCTCGCCGCGAGCGCCGCAGGCGGTAGCGTGAGCTTCGCCATCGGCAAATCCACCCCCGCCGTCGAGGTCGGGGCAGGGTAAACGTACGGGACGGCCGGGTACCCGATCCGGCAAGGTCGACGCCCAGGCCAGCAGGGCTGACTTCGCCTCGGCCAACGCCGCAGAGGTCTCCGCGGTTCTTGCCGCGTCGGGATTGATCGCGTTGAGCCGGCCGACCAGGACCGCCGTCAGAGCAACCAGTATGACGAGCATCATCAGCAGCAGTGCCGCGCCTTTCTGCCGTGATCGCTGGATCATTGCGGCTCGGTCTCGTCGTCCGCAGCAGGCTGATGACGGCGGATGGTGCCTTCCGTCGAGAATCGAACCGGATTCCTGCCGTCTGTCCGGACGAAGTCACCGTCCCGGAACACGCGTGTCGGCTTGCCTTCGGCGCGAATGAAGCCTTTCGACGTGGGTGCCTTTGCCGCTTCTGTGGTCGCCGCCTCGGTTGACGACGAGGACGCGGCCGCAGGGTCGAGGCCACGGCGCGCGTCGAGCTCCTGCCGCTGCTCTGCCGACAGAAAGACGCGACCTATGCGCACGGCATCCAGCGACTCGTAGACGCCGGCCGGACGCTCGTCCGCACCACCGATGAGGGGCAGCGCGCAGCAAGCTATAAGCATTGCGCGCCTCATTGCTGTGCCACCGTCAGCTCGGCGCCAACGTCCGAGGTGATGACGCTGAAGATTTCGACAGAGCATAGGGCGCGGATGTTTGCCCCGGTGCTCAAGGCCTCGAATCCGTCATGCTCCCAGAGCATGCTGCAGCCGGGTACGCGTATCAGTCCTGGCGCCTCGTGCTGAAGCTCATCGATAAACTCGAGCAGGTCGATTTCGTGCAAGAGCGCCATATCGAGTTCGAGCCGGCTTACGTTGACGGCGATATTCTCACCGGCGTTGAACGACTGCACCGGCGCGATGACGTCGAGCTGCGGCGCAATCGCATAGCTCAGTCTCGGCAGGGTCAGCGAATCCGTCGTTTGTCGCAGGGTTTCAATCCAGTCGAGCCGGCTCTCCTGCCCGACAAACCCCAAATCGTGATACTCCGCGTAGCGCGCGTGATAGCGATCGACCAATCGGCGGCGAAGGACCAGGTCGTTGTAGTCCTGCTGGATGGCGCCCTGCTGGTTGCCCAGTTCTCCGTATCGAGCCTGCCGGTCCGAGTCCAGCAGTATGGAAAACGCCAGCACGCCTGCCGCGACCAGCGCCGACAGCATCGGCACCAGGGTTCCGCGGCGTACATAGGCAAAATCGAGATCAGCCGGCTTCACGATCGTCTCCCGTGCTGCCGTCGGAAAAGTCATCCGAGGCGTCGTCCGTCGCTATTGCAAGGCGAAGCGCCAGCCGGAATCCCGTACCGGGCCCGCCGCTCTGGCTCGAGATCTCGCCGCTGATCGATGCGCCGGGGCTTGCATCCAGCGGATAGCGGAGAACGTCTACGTCAGTAAACTCGGTACGATCCCTGAGCGCGGCGGCGAGCGCATCGATACGCTCGAAGATGTGGCGCAGATCACCGTCGTGCCGCGCAACCATGCCGTCGATGTGCGCATCGACAGCCGCAATCGGCGGCAATGACACGGGCATCGGCTGGCTGTTGCGGCCACGTCCGGCGGGAGCCTGCGCCGCCGCAGTCTTCCAGTCGAGACCAGTCACCTGCACGTCGGGAAACTCGCCCATGACCCGCCCCACCTGCTGCATGACCCAGGGGGCCGGTACCCGGTTGGCGAGAATGTAGTCGCCGGTATCAACCGCCACCTGCATCTCGTGCGAGTCTGCCTGTATCGGCATGTAGCGATCGTTGTCGCGCCTGAGTGCCTGCGACAGCTGCTCGACCTGTGATTCGAATTCCAAAGCACGGCCGGTCACGAGCCAGGCGTCGGCGAGGAACAGCCCGGCAAGAATGGAACAGCTCACGCTTGCCGCGAAGCTCGTGCCGATGATTGCCTGGCGCAGACGCCGCATGCGCCAGTAGCGCGCGTCGACGCTTCGCGTGTAGGCGTGCTGCGGGCGTCGCTGTTCGGCAGCTGCGACGTACAGCGCTTCAAGGTGATCCTCGTCAGGGGGGGTCTTCAGACCAACGCGAGCGGCGGCGCCCGCCGTCTCCATCACGTGGAATTTCAGCGGCGAGTCCGTCGGGGCGCTGGCGATAATGCGCTCGGCGCGCCCCGACTCGGCCACAAGGCACACGTTGAGCTGTTCCATGCCGCCTATAAGGCGGATGCGTTCGAGATAGCGACGACCGCGCATGATTTCAGTGGCCGTTGCCTCGGCGTGCTCGGCGGCCGACGGCGGTGGGCACTGCGACAGGCGTCCGCTCATCACCCGGCCGTCCCTCAGGAACACCTGTCGCAGCTTGTCGCCCTGGTGCTGGGTCAGCAGCAGCACTGGTCCCTTGACGCTGAACAGTCGTGACAGGAGTCGCGGCGCGACGAGTGGCACCGAGTAGATGCCTCGCAGTGGCACCGCGTGTCGACGAATCACGCTCAGCCACGGGTCGACCAACTCGTGGTTCGAGATCGAACTGTGCACGATGCCGATTTCACCGTCCGGGGCATCGTCACCGCCGGCGGGCATCGACGCACGATACGGCGAGCGTGGGAACTTCCGCGCCCGGCGGCGCTCGATCAGCGCCTTCCTGTCGCGCGCGCCAATCTTCGGCACGGAGTCAACGGCGAAGACTTCCTCAATAACGTCGAGCATGATCTGGCTCGGCACATCCGCGTTTGCGGCAAGATACGCATCGAACGCCGCGAGGCCTTCATCGCTGTCGGCAAAGCGCTGTGGCGCTTCTTGCCCGACCATCACAGTCAGCGAGCCCTGGGCAATGCAGAAAGTACGGATATGGGTCATGGCTAGACACCCAGGCTGCTGATGGTGTCGTAGATCGGGCCGAGGACGGACAGCATGATCCAGCCCATGATGGCGCCGAGGACAACGGTCATGGCCGGCTCGATCATCGCCTTCAGGCGGTCAATCGATTCACTGACCTCCCGATCATAGAAATAGGACACGTTCTGCAGCGCCTCATCGAGGTTGCCGGTCGATTCGCCCATACGCACCATGCGCACGACCAGCGGCGGGAATAAGCCGGTGTGCTCGAAGCTGTCGGACAGCGTCTTGCCGTCGGCAATCGAGGTACCGACGTCAGCGATGGCCTTGCGAATTACCGCGTTACCGGCGATGTCCTCGCTGATCTTGAGGGATGCGAGAACGTTGAGCCCGGCGCCATAGCAAAGCGCGAAGTAGCTTGCGAAGCGGCTTAATGTCAGCTTCTTGAGGATCGGGCCGACATACACAACACCGAGCTTCCAGCCGTCGACGCGGAAGCGGAAATCCCGGTTGCGGTTCGCCTGCAGCTTGACCAGCAGGAACAGTAGCGGAGGCATCGGCAACACCCACCACCAGTTGTTGACGAGAAAATCCGAGAACGCGATGAGCGCGCGCGTATGGATCGGCAGCGCCTGGCCCATCTCGCGCATGAAGTCGACCATCTGCGGCACGACGTAGAGCATCATGAACAGCATCACGGCAAGCACAACGGAGCCGACGAACGCCGGATAAATGATCACAGTCTTGGCCTTCGAGACGAGTTCATCCTGCCATTTGAGCGACTCCGTCAGCTTCAGAAGGACCTGCGGCAGCTCGCCGGACTCTTCACCGACGGCAACAAGGCTGACGAACACATCGTCGAACACGTGCGGATGATCAGCCATCGCCCTGGACAGCGTCTTGCCGACCTCGACCGAGGCAATCAGGTTGCCGATGACCTCACGGAACACCTCTTGCTCGGTGCTCTCCTTGAGATCATCCAGCGCTTCAAGTATCGGGAGACCAGCGCGCGTCATCTGCTCCATATGGAAGCAGAAGCCGATCAGGTCCTTGCGCCGGATGCTGCCGCGCCGCGTAGCTCGGCGCGTGCTTTGTTCAGATGCCTTGAGCAGCTCGGTGCCGGACTGGCGTAGCTGCGTCTCGAGAGCGTTCTCACTCGCGGCATCGAGCAGGCCCTGAATAATCTTGCCCGACGGATCGACGGCTCGATAGCGAAAATACGGCATGCGGCTACCCCACTCTCGCCGTCAGGTCGACGACTCGGGAGATCTCCGACAGGCTGGTCATGCCGCTCAGCACGTGGCGGACGGCGTCTTCAGCCAGATCGTGGTAGCCCGACTCCTCGGCGGCTTCGAGCAGCTCCTTGCGCGTCGCGCTGCGCGCGATCATCTCGTCGAGCGCCTGGTTCATCTTCAGGACCTCGATCACCGCGACGCGGCCGCGATAGCCGAAGAAGTTGCAGGACTCGCAGCCCTTCTCACGGTATAGCTGGATCGGCTCATCCAACGGGATACCGAGCAGCTTGCGCTCGGTCTCATCCGGTGTGTAGGCCTCCCTGCAGTGGTTGCACAGGCGGCGTACCAGCCGCTGCGCCACGATGCCGATAATGTTGCCGGCCATGATGTGCGGTTTAACGCCGATATCCAGCAGTCGCGGGATCGCGCCAAGCGCGGAGTTCGTGTGCAAGGTTGAGAACACCTGGTGACCGGTCATCGCCGCGCGGAACGCCATCTCGGCCGTCTCCTCGTCGCGAATCTCACCGACCAGAATGATGTCCGGGTCCTGGCGCATCATCGAACGGATGCCGTTTGCGAAGTCGAGCTTGGCGGCCTCGTTCAGCGAGGTCTGCCGGATCATGCTCATGGGGTATTCGACCGGATCCTCGAGCGTCATGATGTTGACCGACTCGTCGTTCCGATAATTGAGCATGGAGTAGAGCGTCGTTGTCTTACCGCTGCCGGTCGGCCCGGTGACGAGGATGATGCCTTCCGGACGCGCCATCATGACCTGCAAGGTCGTGAGCGTGTCCTTCACGAGATCGAGCTTCTCGATCGGCACAATGCCCTTTTGCCGGTCGAGTACGCGCAGCACGAAGTTTTCGCCGTGCGTCGTCTGCTGGCAGGCAACGCGAAAGTCGATGGAACGGCCGGCAAGTGTGAGCGAAATGCGACCGTCCTGCGGCGCACGCGTCTCGGCGATGTTCATCTCCGACATAACCTTGAGACGAACGACCATGCCCGGCCAGTACCTCAGATGCAGGGCCATTACCTGGCGCAGCACGCCGTCGATGCGGTAGCGCACGCGGAGGAAGCCGGCTTCCGGCTCGAGGTGGATATCCGAGGCCTCGCGCTTTACGGCGTCGGCGAGGATCGCGTCAACCAGGCGGATCAGCGGATGGTTGTATTCTTCGTTTTCGACCGCGAGATTCAGCTGGTCGACCTCACCGGTTTCGATTTCGCGCAGAATTCCCTGGATCGACAGCTCGAATTCGTAGAACTGCTCGATGGCCGCCTCGATCTCCGCTTCGCCCGCAACCAGGGTATGAATATTGAAGCCGCTGCCGAGCAGCGCCGCGACCTGGTCCATGGCAACAACGTTGAAGGTATCCGCCATCGCCAGGGTCAAAGTCTTTTCATTCTTGTCGAAGTTGATCGGCAGCATGCTGTACCGGCGCGCAATGTTCTTCGGCACCATCTGCAGCGCATCAGGATCGGGAATCACCGAGGCGATATCGATGGAATCCTGGCCCAGCGATTCGCCGAGGGTGTCGCGCAACATGCCCTCGGAGATCAGGCCGAGCTTGACGAGAATGCGGCCGAGCGGCTCGTCGCGACGGCTTTGCTCGGTGAGGGCAACCTGCAGCTGGTCCTCGGTGATGAGGCCGGCTTTGATCAGACGTTCGCCGAGCGGCAGGTTCTCGCCGCTGGGCGCCAGTGTACGTACGGTTACGGTGCTCACTTGAACGCTCCGTCTGGCGCCGGCGCTAGTTCCCGCAAACGGGCAGTCACGACGCTGCGATCAACGCCGCTTTCTGCGGTCGCGAGATCGAGCGAACGGCGATAGTAGGTTTCCGCGGCACCCGGGCGCCCAAGGCGGTCCAGCGCGACGGCGAGATTGAATGCGTAGTCGGCGCGATGCGGTCCGATTTCAACGGCCCGCTCGAAGGAGAGACGCGCGTCCGGCCAGCGACCGGCTGCGGCCATGGCTTCGCCCAACGCGTCGTGCATCGGCGCACTGTTTGGATGGCGTGCGAGTAACCGCTGCAGCTCTGCGATTCCGTCACTGCCCTGCTCCATGGTCGCGACCAGTGCTGCCGCCGCCACGTCGTTGCCGGGATCGAGACCCAGCAACGATTCATAAATCGGCAGCGCCGCCTCGTCCTGGCCCTGATGGCGGAGCACCGCACCAAGACCCTCGAGGGCGTTCGGATGGCGTGGCGATACGGCCAGCGCCTCACGGTACAACCGTTCGGCGGCATTCACGTCGCCGGACTGCCAGGCAGAAAACGCCTGCTTCACGAGCTCGAACGCGGGATCTCTCTGGACCGTCGACGGCCGCACGACATTTACGGGTGACGATGGCGGGACCGGAACGGTGGCAGCGGGCGAGGTCGACGCAACGGGCGCAGAGCTGCTGGGTGGCGGTACTGCATCGGTATCCAGCGCAAACGAATAGGCGGCAGGTATAGATGAATTCGCCAGCGACACCTCAGGCGCAGGTGCTGCCAGGTTGGTGTGCTCGGTGGCGCCTACGCCCAGCGTCTTATAGGCCAGGTAGGACGCGGCCGAAGCGACCCCCAGCAGCAGGCAGACCAGCGGTGTCAGGAGCAGATAACGAGCGCTCGGCGCAACGCGCGTTTCGGCGCCGGCAATCGCGGGCAGCTCGTCGAACTGCGCGTCAGACGAACTGTCATCATTCGCGACCGACAGCGAACCCTCATCCGTCGTAAGCTCGATTTCGAGCGAGTCGTCCACGGAGTAATCGGCAGGGTCCTCGGTCGCCGGAACGGCCGGCAGCATGCCCTCGCCGTCGAGCGCAAGATCCACCATCTCGCTCGCGGGCGGCGAGGACTGCGTTTGCCCTGAGCCATCGTCCAGCGAGAGCTCGAGCGATGCCTTTTCCGAGCTCGACTCTTCCTTCGCAACCGGCTTCTCGGTCGCGTCGTCTTCGATCTGGCGGAGGGCATCGACGAGCAGGCTCTTCATCGATGGCTCCTAGCGATAATCAACGTTGCTGGCTGGCCGGTCGGCCCTGGCCACGTCATAGTAGTCTGCAAGGCTCGGTGATCCCGCCGGGGCGGTCGCGTTCTCGATGATCGTTGGCTTCAGGAAAATCACCAGCTCGGTTTTGACCAGCTTGTCGCGGTTGTAGCTGAAGAGCTTGCCGACACCGGGGATCCGAGACAGGCCCGGCAAACCGTCCTGCTGGCTGACCTGCTCGTTTTGCATCAGACCGCCGAGAACGATGGTGTTGCCATCCATGACCTGCAGCAGCGATTCGATTTCACGCACCTGGATTTCGGGAATCAGGTTATCGAAGTCAGCGCCCGCCAGCCGCGGCGCAGGATCGACAGCAAACCCGACGATCCGGCTGATTGTGGGCCGTACGTTGAGGCTGACCGTACCGTTGTTGCTGATTTGCGGCGTGACGCTCATCACCAGGCCCACGGGCACGGTGTTGATCTGCGAGGTAAAGGTGAGTCGTTCGGGTACGTTGATCGTCGCGTCGCGAATATCGAGCTGAATGTTGAAATACACACTTTCGTTGACGACTTTTAGCAGCGCGGTCTGGTTGTTGAGCGCCATGATTTTCGGGCTCGACAGCACCTGCGTATCGCCAAACTGCTGGAGCATGCGAAGCGATGCCTGGATGACGTCGCCGGACGAATTCGTGTTCAGGTAGTTGAGTGCAACGGCGGGCGGCTGGGTCAGGTCCGGCCCCAGGAGACGCTGCTGAAAGTTGAAGCCGTCCGTACCTTCGGCGACGAGACTCGACCAGTCGATACCGGCCTGGAAGTTGTCGTTGAGCTCCACCTCGACAATCGTCATCTCGATGAGGACCTGGCGCTTGGAGTTCTTGAGAAGCTGATCGAGGTAGTTTCGTACCTCGCCGTGCTGCGCCTCGGTGCCGCGCACCGTTACCAGCCCTGCCATCGGGTTGATAATAATTGGCTGACCGTCCTCGGTGGCATCGGCGTCGAGTCGATCGACAGCCGAGAGCAGGCCCAGCCTGAGCGATTCCCAGAAATCGTTCTCGGAAGTCGTTCGTACGACGGTCTTGGAGCGGTTGCCCTGCATATCGCCAGCCTGGCCACCACCGCCACCGCCGCCTCCAGCACCGCCGCCCGCACCGCCCATGCCCTGGTTGACGGTACCGCCGGTGGTTGCGATCTGGGTGGCAACACCGACCTCGGCCTCGCTGTTGCGTATGACGTTGACGTAGTCGACCGTGTAGTTTTTCCAGTACGGCTCGTCATCGACGACAATCAGGCTCCGGCCGCGCAGCCAGTAGCGCAGGCCCGCCTGGCTCGTGACGCGAGTGAGGATCTCCTGCAGCGGCCGCTCGACGGCATTGATTGTCACTAGGTTCTCGCTGCTGGATTGCAGGTCGAGATCAAGCTCGGCATCGCGCGCCAGCGAGAACAGCAGGTCGATTACGGGTACTTGCTTGACCACCACCGTGTAGGTCGGAGCCGGCGGAACTCGTACGGGTTCGGGCACTTCCGGGCGGGCAGCCACAATCTCCGGCGTCTCGCCGGGTACGGGCGGCTCTTCAAACACGTGCCCCTTGGAAAGGTCAACGTTGCTCTGACCTGCGCAGGCTCCCACCAATAGCGCGGCCTTGACCACCAGAATCAACCGAAGCCACGTCACCCAGCGATGCTTCGCGGTGTTATTGTTTTTGTTGTGCATAGAGGGGCCTTCGCTAGCGTATTACTCAACCGGCGCCGGCGAATCACCGCCGACCCTATAGTTTTCGCCCGTTTGGCCTAAATCTTTAGTCAAATGACGATGATCGGCGGGGTCCGTGGCCCGCGTGGCGGGTCGAATTTCAGGGAAACCAAGTGGACGCTGCGCTGATCCCTGCCGGTGCAGGCTCAGCGCCAGAGGACGCGCAGCGGCGCCAGTGCCCAAGCGACTTGCCTCGCGGCTACACCGAAAGGCGAGGTCAGACGGTTAAATCGTTCTCAAGATAATCCGACCAGCGGAGGTCGCAGCCTGGTTGCGATGGTCTCGGGGGTTGCGAGGACGCCGGATCTTATCGAAAACCCGAATACTGATTATCCGGTGTGGCGGTTTTTACCCTGTCGCGAACGAACTAACTTGCATTCCATTCCCAAGCACCTGCGGAGTAATCCGATGCAAGCAATGATCCTTAATGAATATGGCGAGAACGCGAAGTTTCATCCAGCCGACCTGCCGCAGCCGCCTGTAGAGCCCGGCCAGGTCCTGGTGCGCGTTGCCGCAACCAGTGTAAACACGGTCGATACGATGATCCGCCAGCTGGGCCAGGAGAACCTGCCGCTCTCCCCGAACCTGCCTGCCGTACTCGGCATGGATTTCGCGGGAACCGTCGAAGCCGTGGGCGATGGCGTGACGGACTTTTCTCCGGGGGACGAAGTGTTCGGCTGTGCGGGCGGGCTCGCTGACCTGCAGGGTGCGCTGGCCGAGTACATCGCAGCCGACGCACGACTAATCGCCCGGAAACCGAAGGCGCTATCGATGCGTGAAGCGGCTGCTCTGCCGCTGGTCGGCATCACGGCCTACGAGGGCCTGCAGCGAGCAAACGTCAAAGCAGGACAGAAAGTCCTGGTTCACGGTGGCGCAGGCGGCGTAGGCCACGTCGCCGTGCAGCTGGCCAGGCACTTCGGCGCAGACGTCTTTGCCACGGGCTCGGGCGTTGCGCAGATGGCCGCAATTGAGCGGTTTGGCGGCACGCCGATTGATTATCGAACCGAGACCGTTGCTGACTACGTCGCCCGCTGTACCAACGGTGCGGGGTTCGATGCCGTCTTCGACTCTGTCGGCGGCGCCAATATGACGAATTCCTTCGAAGCGGCAGCGCTGAACGGCCATGTCACGACTACGGTTTCATTGCTGGAGATTGACCTGACGCCGGCGCACTTTAAAGGCCTCTCGCTGCATGTCGTGTTCATGTTGATCCCCATGCTCCATAACCACAAACGTGACGTGCACGGCTCGATCCTCTCTGAACTCAGCAAGATCGCCGACTCAGGCGCTCTGAAACCCCTGCTGGACGACAAGCCGTTCTCGCTGGCCGAAGTCGGGCAGGCCTACGACCATCTGACCAGCGGTCAGGCCATCGGCAAGGTTGTAGTTGAAGTGTAGGGATTCAGTCTTGGCCGCCGTGTATTTCTGATCACCGCGCGCCGACCGTCCAACGCCCGACGCCTTTGACGGTCGAAGACTTGGCCGGATTAGTGCGTTCCTGTGAAGGCTCATGCCGGCTGGTCCCGCGGACTTATCGGTTTATTGCCCTGTGAAACCTTCCCGTCTAGCCCGGGTGAACAACCTTCACAGAATTGACAGCTAATGCGCTGCTCTGGGCCACTTTCGATGAACACGCCCGGTGAGCACGAAGAACAGATAACCGCCGAACGCACCGGCGACCGCTTGCGACAGCAACCCGTGAAGGTCCCGTACCGCGGCTACTCCGTTCAGTCCCAATACCTGTTTCAGAAGCAGGTGCAGGACAAGTACCGCCGCGAATCCTGCAAGTACAAACAGCGGGGAGCCCTGATTCCGCAGCCGACGGCTCAGCCAGGCGGCGACTGGCATAGCGAGGAGGAACGCCACAAGCAGCAGTGGCGCGTAGGTCGGAAGCAAACCCAGCAAGTCGTGGCCGGTCGCCTGAAGGCGATCGCGCAGCGTAATCGGTAGGCCCATACCCTCGATTCGCGCGAGAATCACCTGCGTAGCCAGAACGCTGGCCAGAGCGTAGGCTACTGCCACTGCGGGAACCAGTGCGAGAAGAAAACCGATGACAGACCGAAGCATTGCTTCCTCCACCCGGGTCGAGGGCAAAAACGACGCCCGCCGACGACTGCAAATAGTACCCAGTCTACTTCGGGCTTTCCTGTGTGTGGTCTTTTGCGTAGGCGGACCACTTGCCGCTGCCCAGGAAAACTTAGGCTATGCGCTGGTCCCCGTCGACGAGGAGTTGCGATGGCCATGGAGCGTGGCGGAGCTTCCCGAAGGCGGCTTTCTGACTACTGAGCGCGAAGGGCGTCTGATCCATCTGCGCACCGACGGCAGCAAACAGGCCCTGTCCAACACCCCAAAGACGTATTTCGCAGGCCAGGGCGGTTATTTCGACGTGGTTCTGGCGCCTGACTTCGAGGAGAGCCGGCGGATTTATCTGAGCTACGCAGACGGCGATGCGACGGCCAATGGAACCGCGATTTTCCAGGCCCGCTTTATCGATGGAGAACTCGTCGAAGGAGAACAGATACTGCGGGTCGCGAACGACAAGGATACGCCGCATCATTACGGCGGCAGGCTGCTTTTCCTGCAGGATAAGTCACTCTTGCTGACGACCGGCGAGGGCTTTGAGTACCGCGAACAGGCCCAGTCCCTGGACAGCGAGCTTGGCAAGGTGCTGCGCGTCGACCACAACGGCGGGCCGCTGGGCGCACCCGGTTTGAGTCGCGACCAGCAAAGTCGCATCTGGACCTACGGGCACCGCAATCCGCAGGGCCTGGTCCAGGATCCGGCGAGTGGAGTAGTTTATGTGCATGAGCACGGACCGCGCGGCGGGGACGAGCTCAATGTGTTGGCTCCGGGTCTCAACTTTGGATGGCCGGCGGTGACGCTGGGGGTCGACTACAGCGGCGCGTACGTATCTCCCTTCAAACGGGCGCCAAACATGGTCGATCCGATATGGAGCTGGGTACCCAGCATAGCTCCCTCGGGAATGGCCTGGTACGACGGCAGCGATTTCCCCGCCTGGCGGAGTAGTCTGTTTCTGGGCGGGCTGGTGAATCGGGAAGTGCGGCGACTGGAAGTTAGCGATGGCAAAGTGGTCAGAGAGGAAGCGCTATTTTCCGAATTGGAGCAGCGCATTCGCGATGTGCGTGTTTTCCGGGGGGTTATCTATCTGCTAACAGACGGTGAGACAGCATCTCTGATCAAGGTCGTGCCGCGCTGAACCTATAATCACACACACTCTGACTTCCGCAGTACCCAAAACTCACAGGATTTCAACTGAAAAATGATCAAGTCATTAACTGGCCTGTTTGCCGTCTGCCTTCTCGGCACGGCCCTCGCCGCCGAGAATCGCATAGACACCGTTCGTTTCGATGCACCCGAGCTTGCCCGCTTCGGCGATATTGATATTGGAGTTCGAACCCTCGAGGTCACTGCCTCGGATACACCCGACATTCTCGGTACGGTAAACGGGGGCGACACCCTCTACTACGACCGAACGCTCATCGTCGAAATCTGGTATCCCGCCAGGCTGGCAGATGGACAAGCGAACGGCGGTGTCTACACGACGCCGACGCGAAACCCGAACATCACCGCAACACTTCGTGGCCGCGCGGTCAGGGATGCAGATCCAGTGGCGGTCGACGAGCCGTTGCCACTGATCATCGTTTCCCACGGCTACCCCGGGAATCGATTCCTGATGAGCCATCTGGCGGAAAACCTGGCAAGCAAGGGTTACGTGGTAGCCTCCATCGATCACACGGACAGCACCTACCCGGACCAGCAGGCCTTCGCCAGCACCTTGTACAACCGGCCGCTGGACCAGTTGATGGTCCTTGACGAGATTGAATCGCTGTCCGCCTCTGACGATAGCTTTCTGAGTGGGATGGTTGACGCAGAGCGTACCGGCATCGTCGGTTACTCCATGGGTGGCTACGGCCTGACCATCAACCTTGGCGGCGGCGTCAGTGACCTGCTCGTTGATCACGAGATTGCCCCGCCCAACAAGCTGGCCTTCGAGCATGCGGCGGGCAATCCCGAATTCCTGGCATCAAGAGACCGGCGGATAAAGGCAGGCTTCCTGATTGCCCCCTGGGGCATGGCGAACGACGTCTGGACGCCGGAAGATCTCGGCGGCATTTCCACGCCGACGTTTTGGCTTTCGGGAAGCGTAGACGAGATCGCTGGCTACGAAAGCGGAGTCCGTGCAATGTTCGAGAACGCGCGAGGGAGCGATCGTTACCTGTTGACCTTCATCGGCGCCGGTCACAACGCGGGTGCGCCGATACCGCTGCCGGTCGAGTTCGAAGCAAGCGAAGACAAAGAAGGCGCCGGCCACTACGTGGATGCGGTATGGGATTCGGTCCGAATGAACAACGTCATGGACCATTTCGCTACCGCATTCTTCGATCTGCACCTGAAGGAAGATGTGTCCAAACGCGAGTACCTGGAGTTGCTGCCGAATGCCGAAGACGGCGTCTATTCAGTGACGGACGGCACGCCCACGGAGGAGCACACCTACTGGAAGGGCTTTCCTCGCGCCACGGCTCGGGGTCTTGTCCTTGAGCACCTGGAGTCCGATGTCGGGTACGCGGAATAGTCCAAGATTGGAGCAGGACGCGATTCATCGATGAACAGAAGGGGCCCTGATGGGCCCCTGTTTGGTTTGGCGCGCCCGAGAGGATTGGCTCGGATCGGCTCGAGCCGATCCTAGGGTCTGCGACCCGCCGTCGCATCGCGACGACGCCCAAAACGCTACCGCGTTTTGTCGAACGAGGTTTTCATCAAGCCCTCGACCTCGCCATACAAATACGGCCCCTGGTGGGGCCGGAATTGTATGGCGCGCCCGAGAGGATTGCCGGTCGCTTCGCGACACGGCTGTCGTCGGCCTTCGGCCTCCTCGGAGCGAACGCAACCCGTCGGGCTGCCAAGTTTGAATCTTGCCGGGATAGCAAACGACAGCGGCCCCTCGAAGAGGGGCCGTATTTGACTGGCGCGCCCGGCAAGATTCGAACTTGCGACCCCTGCCTTCGGAGGGCACCAGAGCAACAGTAAGTAATTGTTTTGTTTACCATTATGTGGCAGGACGCCCGTTGCAGTTGCAGCATTGTGCACATAGATGCATG
>CAZFVT010000030.1:0-16089 GCA_964522355.1 uncultured Woeseiaceae bacterium
ACTTACGGACTCCGTCGATGATTGAAGAGATTTCACATGACGGTCGGCTGCTAAGCATCATCTTGCGGCGAGAATTCGATCAGGACGGGGTTTGTTTTGTCACTCCCGATGACTTCTCTCAGCAGCTCGGCTACATGAAAAGGCCCGCAGGTTATCAAATCAAACCGCATATCCACCTCCCTTTTCCCCGGCAGGTGCAGTATACAAAGGAGGTTCTGTTCATAAGGTCCGGGAAGGTACGTGTTGATTTTTATACCGACGACAAGGAATACATTGAAAGCCGTATTCTGAACGCAGGCGATGTCGTCCTGCTGGCGTTTGGTGGACACGGGTTCGAGATGTTGGAAGAGAGTGAAATCATCGAGGCCAAGCAGGGGCCATATGCCGGCGAACAAGACAAGGAGCGATTTGAAGGAAACAGGCCGCCCGAACAATGAACAGTCGATTGCCAGGAAAGTCCAGTGATTGAAGAAAGCGTGTTTGACAAGTACAGCCAGTACTATGACCTTTTGTATGGCGACAAAGACTACGACGCAGAGACGGCTTACGTGAATGAGCTGCTTTCGAGGCATGGCGTCGATAAGGGCGAAGTGCTTGAGTTTGGCTCCGGCACCGGGCGCCATGGCACGCTGCTCGCCGGTCTGGGTCACACGGTTTTCGGTGTCGAGCGAAGCCAGGAGATGGTCAACAGGTCTCGATCAGCGCCGCGATTCAGCTGCACTCAGGGTGATATTACGAGCATTGACCTCGGCCAGACATTTGACGCCGTGTTGGCTCTCTTTCACGTCGTCAGTTACCAGACCCAAACGCGGGACGTCCTGGCTGTATTCGAAAACGCCTTCAGGCACCTGCGCCCGGGCGGTATATTCGCCTTTGATTATTGGTATTCACCTGCCGTTGCCGAGATTCGTCCATCCGTCCGGGTAAAGCGAGTACGGGATGCGAACTACTCGGTGACCCGTGTTGCCGAGCCCCGTATCAAGGCCAATGAGAACATCGTCGAAGTCGGCTACACCGTGTTCGCCGAAGAAATCGACCAAGGGACGATTGAATCGTTCGAGGAGCTGCACTCGATGCGGCATTTCAGCCTGCCCGAGATACTTCAGCTCGCATCCGTGACGGGCTTTGAGCATGTGGCCAGCGCAGAGTTCCTTACAGGAAACGAGCCCGGGGCCGACACCTGGGGAGTGTGTACGGTGTTACGGAAGCCGGGTGAACTATGAGCTTCATTCCCGTAAACGTGCCGCTTCTGGTCGGAAACGAAAAGCGATATCTCGAGGAGTGCATCGATTCAGGCTGGATTTCATCTGAAGGTCCGTTCGTCGAACGCTTTGAGCAGGGTATCGCCGAGCGGGTTGAGCGGAAGCATGCCGTTGCGGTTACCAGCGGAACAGCCGCACTCGATGTGGCTGTTGAGGCCTTGGGTATCAGATCGGGTGATGAAGTCATCGTCCCGACTTTCGCGATTATCTCCTGTATTAACCAGGTGCTCAGGTCTGGCGCAAAGCCGATTTTCGTGGACTGCGACCGGGCAACTTGGAATATGGATGTCAGCGCGATTGCCGAGAAGATCAGCGATCGGACGAAAGCAATCATGGTTGTTCATACCTACGGCCTTCCTGTCGACCTGGACCCGATTCTTGCCCTGGCAGAGCGACACGGACTCAAAGTGATCGAGGACGCTGCCGAGATGCTCGGTCAGACGTATCGCGATAGGCCATGCGGCAGTTTCGGGGATATCAGCATTTTCAGCTTTTATCCGAACAAGCACGTCACGTCAGGCGAAGGAGGAATGGTCCTGACTGACGACAGCGATCTTGCAGAACGCTGCCGCGCGCTACGAAACCTCTGCTTCAGGCCTGATCGCCGATTCGTTCATGACCAGCTCGGCTGGAACTACAGGATGACGAATCTCCAGGCGGCAGTCGGACTTGCGCAGCTTGAGCAACTCGACATGTTTGTCCGGCGCAAGAGAGAGATTGGTGCCCTGTACTCGGAACTCCTTGCAGGAGAGAGCAGTCTTCAGCTACCGCTCGAAAGCACCGAGTATGCTGAGAACATTTACTGGGTCTATGGTGTGGTGCTCGCCGAAGATATCGCGAAAAATGCGCGTGAACTGATGTCGGACCTGTCCCACAAGGGCGTGGGCAGCCGGCCGTTCTTCTACCCCTTGCACAAACAACCGGTCCTGTCGGACTTCTGGGAGGACCCTTCAGAGAGCCTGCCCGTGTCGGAGTATGTCGCTGAAAAGGGCTTCTACGTCCCGAGCGGGCTTGCCCTGACGAATGCCGAGATCGAGCTTGTGGTCGATGCACTGAGGTCCGTCCTCTGATGCATCTCCCGGCAGGACTCTGCTTGTGACTTACCTGTCGTTAATCGGTACCGCGTTACTGCTTGGGGTCTACAGCACGCTGAGCTGGCGAAAACTCGGATACTCATTGACTTCACCGGCCGGCGGTTGCCTGTTTCTCTGGTCGTTGATCTGGCTAACACACTACCTCGATTTTCTCGAGTTCTACCCGGTCAATGATCGAGCTCTCCTGTACTCCTTTCTTCCCGTGATCGGTATCTTCGCGGGTGAGGAGATTGGCAAGAGGCTCGGTGCAAGTCGTCGATCGAGAGTATTCGCATGGCCAAGGCTCCGCCGAATTCTTCTCGGTTTCTCGGTGATGGGTGTCCTGTTCGCACTAGCGAGTTTTATCAGTACTTGGATTATTTTCGGCAACCCGCTCGAGGCCGGCGTTGGAGCAACGATCAAAGCCGCCAGGTCGGAAGCAGGCATTGGGATCCTGAGTGGTTCGCCCTTGTATGTCCTGGCAAAGTACATGCTGATATCAAAAGGCTTTTTGTACGCTTCGTTGTTCTCGCTCGTCGGGGTGTGGTTCATCGATCGCAAGACCGCAATCTGGATGGCAGGCTTTTGCATGCTGGCGGCTGTGCTCTACGACCTAAGCTGGGGTTCGAGAACGACCATACTTGACGTGCTGATCATCATCGTCATCTTCTTCGCGTTCGGCGGCTCGGGCATTCGCATTGGGCGGCGGGCAATCGTCTGGGCGTCCGCCCTGGTGCTCGGAGGCGGTCTGTTGCTTGGGGCACAGGCGATCACTGAGAGTACTCGTCCTGATCGGGTCGGCGAGGTCCAGGGGGTTGAAGTACCTTATGCGATCGAGCAGTTTCTCGTTTACTACACCAGTCCACTCGTGTTGTTCGACCAGACAATCGACAACAACGAAACACGAACCCTAGGGCTTATGTCGTCGGGGGGAATACTCAGCCTCATGAGCATCACCCGCTTATACCGGAACAGCAATCTGACGGTGTATGACGTGATGTACGACTGGGAGATCGACAACCCGAACTATTCCAATGGCGGGTACAACAGGGGCAACCTGTATTCCTGGCTGCGGTACTTTTACACAGATTTCGGCGTTGCGGGTCTGTTCATCGTGCCACTGATCATCGGAATGGTCGCGGGAAAGATGATGAGATCAACAGCGCTGTCAAGCCGCTACGAATTCGCCGGGCTAACTATCCTCGTCGTCTGTTTCTATATTGTGGCCAGAAGCCCCATCATTTTTTCACTCAGAGACGATTTCTTTGTTTTCGCGGTATGCCTTCTTGTGGGCGCTGTATTGATTTCTACAAAGGGCAAGATGACTATCCGGTAGGGAATTCGTCCACATTGATCGTATGCTGGCCGAGCGGTTAGAACGACAAGTTGACGGCGAAGTCGTCCAGAGAGCCCTGCCAGATCAGGCGTCCGCATCGCCAGAAAAAATCGTCTTGGTAGTCATTTATTGATTTCCAGAATGAAGTGACAATAAACGTTCTTTCCCAGGTCAGCCTTGTTTCTTAGCGCTAAAAGGCGATAGTCCATGCCACACTCCTCGATCCGATGGAGCACCCTGTTTTTGAGTGATTCGGGATCGTATTTTCTTGATGAAGGAATATTGCTTGCATCAAATCTAACGTACTCTTTCGCGTCAATGTCCGAATAGCCTTTCCCGTAAAACTCGGGAGTAGAATAAGCGCAATAGTGAGTGTGCATGTACAGGGGAACTATCAGAGCTCGGCCGCCCGGTTTCAAGATTCGCGCGAGCTCGTCAATTAGATTCGTATCCGAGTGACCGATAAACATCTCATACGCGCAGTGCAAAGAAGCGCCTCGCACCGAACCGCTTGAGAAGGCACTGCTCGTGGCGTCCTCCGATCTATAGTAGGGCAGGTGAGAGAAATCGTGACCAACCGGACCCAAGTCGTTTGCGAATGCCTCAAATTGATGGCGATTTCGCAATTCTCTGGCCCATGGCGAAGAAGCGGCCGCGATATCAACATAGATGTCAGTCGGCCGGAACGACTCCAATTCAAGTCTCTCGTATGAGATCCAGTGCTCGAGGAGCTTTTCGTCCCACACGCCGCCGTCGACACCGCCGTGATAGGTCGGCGGAAACCAGTTCGCCCTCTTGAATTCAGTGAACCCCTCAATCTTGGGCGCATAATCATTAACCTGCACTCCTATCTCGAGCAGGTGTTCCTCAATTCTCGCGAATTCTTCTTCCGTAGGGCTCTCGTAGGCTGGTTCATTTTGAAGCCGCTGTCTGTGATACCTGACCGCCACTTGGGATTTGGCATAGGGAATAGCCCTTCTTATGAACCCGACGGGACCGTGGCGCCTTAGCGCTGCGATGATACGCACAGTTGCTCTCCTTCCGATTTCTTCATCTTCAACTCACAGTATCAATCTGTGCTCTAAAGGGTTACGCCGGAAATTTGCGATCCGGTTGGCATGACTAATTTCAGCAGACTCACAGTAGAAGCGTCTGTCACCCAGTGTCATGGTAGGTTCCGCTTGATATATTCCCATTTACACTGCGGGATGACTAGGTTACCGGCCGCTTTTGGCCGACTCCTGTCGGCGATCGATGGCCCGGAATGCGACCCTTCGGGTCCGCAAACAGTAACAGCGGGACATTCGAAATTTCATGTTGCTCAGGTTGTATGCCTAACCAATACTTCGTTCTTGCCGGGATCCGCCAGCGAGGGGAATCTTAGGCGGCAGCATGGCCGCCAACACGCGCAACCGAACCCCCAGAATGACGAGTGAATGCAGTTCCCCTATCGGCTTTGAAGGCAAAAACGACGACGAACGGGTCGGCTCCCGGATCGACTGCACCTCAGAGTTTATGCCCAGGATGCGGGAGAATCCGGGAAGCCGGGACGTTTGTTTCACAGGACCGGGTATTGCCGGCGGCCTGGAGGTCAGAAGGAGCATGCTGAATGCGGTCGGGTCGTTTGCCCGGGACAACAGTGCCGCGGCCCTGAGTGCGGTCGAGTGGATCGACAAAGTGGACGGGCCTTGAGGACGATACTGGTTTACAGTAAAGAGGTTTCGATCATTGAATGTGGCTCGCCATTGAACCCGGATTAAAGCAGACCCGGGTCTTGACTCGCATGTGATGCCGTTTGCGCGCCGGGCACCACACGATCACGTAGCCTAGTGAACAAGCATGCTCAGGGGGATCAAAAATCAATTCGCGTTCCGATAGCCGGCGCATTCTTCTGGTTGCGCCGTTAAAGTATGCGGGGGCAATACCCTTCTATACAGGACTGCTCCGGCGCCTGGTCGAGGAAGAATTCGTCGTAGATGCAATCGTCCCGGACGGGCTGGATCCTGAGTATCGCGCGGAGTTCGAAGACGTTGAATTCGTATCGGCAGGGCGATCCGGCGGAGGCAGTCTCGGAAACCTGCAGTTTCTCTACCGCTATTTTGGCATGTGTCGTCAGATGATGAGGGCTCGGTCGTATCGCGCGTGCCTCGCGCTCTCCCAGTTTGGAATCATTCTTGCGGGAATGGTCCGCACCAAGCCTGGAACAAAAGTCGTCTACCTGAACGACGAACTCTGGTTTAACGATTTCGAGAAGTCGTTGCGGTACTTCCCAATGAAGTGGCTGGAACTTCGTGGTTGCCGTAAGTGCGATTTTATCGTGACGCAGGATCCTTTCCGCGGACGTATTCTCAGGTTGTTGAACAAGCTACCGCAGGACAAGTTGTTCTATCTGCCCAATTCGTTTCCTGGGCCGGCCGAGAGGTCCACTTCATACTACCTCCACGACCTGCTCAACGTAGATCGGCAAGTCAAGATCGTCTTCTGGAATGGCGCAGCGACCGATGGTGACGGATCCCTGAACATCGCACAAGCTGCGATTGACTGGGGAGAGGATTGGCTTTTCGTGACTCATTTTCGGTCGTCAGGGGCGACCGGTTACAAGAAGCAGCTCGCGGACCTGCATGGCAAAGGTCGAAACGCTCACGTAGGCAAGAATTTTTCTTTGGCGGAACTAGACAAGGCATTTGCCTCCGCACACATTGGGCTGGCGTTGTATCCGGATCGTGGCGTCAACGCGAAACATATCGGGTATTCTTCGGGCAAGCTCAACGCGTTCCTTCGACAGGGTGTGCCGTGTATTGTGTCTGCGGGGTCGGGACTCAAATGGGTCCCGAGGAGTGGTGCTGGGCTCGCCGTCGCTGAGCCGGTTGAAGTGGCCCAGGCGATGCGCCGGATTGACGCTGACTATCAGGCCTTCAGCGAAGGCGCCATGAGAGTATACGAGCAATTACTCAGGCCTGATTTTGCTCTGGATTCCATCGTTGCGAGGCTGTAACCTCTCGCCTGCCTTTGGACGGGCCGCTAGCTTGGCGCTTCACGCTTCGACCGGTCGGGCCACGATATCAATGGACTAGTCAATGCCGGATACGATCAGGGACGTCGTACGCTCCCGAATGTGCATTTCCTGCGGTGCGTGCGTCGTCGGCGACTCCTCTACGGTTGGAACAATGCGGCCAGCATACGCATCCGGCATGATCTACCCGGTGATCGATGCGGCCGAAGAAGAGCGTTCTCCTAGCGTTGATGTCTGCCCGGGAGCCGGCTACCAGATCGGTAAATTGTCGGAGCAACAGTTCGCCGATACCGAACACGCAGATCCTTTGCTGGGACGTTGGAAAACCCTAGCCGCGGTGCGAACGCTTGATAAAGAGCTCTTGGAAAGAGCTTCGTCGGGCGGGATCATGACGGGCATCGCACAGTTCCTGCTGGACGAAGGTGATGTCGACGGTGTCGTGGTCAGTGCGTTCTCGTATACGGAAAAAGGTCCTGTCGGGCGCCCGATGCTGGCGACAACCCGGGAGCAGCTGCTAGAGGCGCAGGGTTCGAAGTATTGTCCGGTACCAGCGGTGGAAGCGTTAAACGAGGTACGTGACTTCGACGGCAGGGTTCTATTCATAGGGACGCCCTGCCAGGTGGCGGGCGTCGCCCTGCTGAAGCAGAAATATGCCTGGGTGCGGGACAAAGTTGTGCTCACGATGGCCAACTTCTGCGGCGGATTTCGAAGTTTCAAGGAGACTACGGCAATTATCTCCAGGAACGGGATTTCTCCAGGACGCGTTCAGGATTTTCGCTATCGTGGTAACGGCCAGCCCGGCTCAATGATGATCAGGGCGGGCGGTGGCGGCGAGGTGACATTGCCGTATCCGCAGTACTCCCGGTTCACTGGCGTGACGAAGAATCGGCGCTGCCGTCTGTGCGTTGATGCGACGGGCGAACTGGCGGACTTCTCCTGCGGTGACGCCTGGATTCCCAGGTTCCTTGACTCAGAACACGCCTGGTCGCTGATCATGACGCGGAGTACCGCCGCGGACGAAATCCTCACCAGGATGGTCGAGGCCCGCCTCGTCAGCACCGAGAGCGTGAGTATCGAGGAAACCAAGTCTTCCCAGGATGACAATCTGCGTTCAAAGAAGCTGCGCCAGGGTGCGCGGCGTCGCCTCTACCGAAAACTCGGAATGAAACTTCCGGAATTCGATGGTGGATTCGAGGAGAATGGTGGAAGCATGCTATTCGAATTACGCGTGACGCTCAGCCACACGCTGTTGCAGGTTCTGGAATCGATGGGTTTGTATCCGTTGTTCGCACGAGCCATTGGTCGATATCCCAAGGAGCTTGGCAAGTGACTCGCTCTGTGCACATTTTTATCCCGGAATTGGTGCCGCTCGAAAACAAGGGCGAAGAGGCCATTGTTCGTGGCATTGCTGACGTTCTGTTTCCGGACGGGAACTGCGAAATTCACCTGTTCGACGAAGTAGACGAGTACCGGCACGAAAACGGTATCCATGTGTACCCGGTTTCCTGGTTCATTTCTCCCTGGCTCAACCGGGAGTTCGGTCTTGGTGCCAGTTGGGAAAAGATACGAGATTCATTCAGTTCGCTGGTTCGAAATGCCCTGCATGTAGCATTTCCAAAATGGGTCGCAAGCCACTGTGGCGCGCTTCGCAGATCTGCACGAACGATGCGTGCCTTGCATGATGGTCAGGCGCCTTCCTGCGATAGAGACCGCCGCCTGTTGCAGATTCTAAACTGCGACTATGTCGTGGTCGGGCATGATGGAGCGCTGGACGAACGGGTCTGCCAGGTTGTCGATCTTATGCAGTCCTTCGGCAAGCAGTTTGGCGTTTTCGGCGTCGAGTTCCCGACCCGTTTCAAGAGCGAACAAATTGAGTCGGTTATGCGGAACACGCTTCAGCACGCGGAGTTCTTCTTCTGCCGTACTCCGGCGTCACGTGATGCGGCGATGAGCGTGTTTCCGGAAGGACAGCCATCCTATCTCCCGGATCCTGCATTTGGCATGAAACCTGCCGAAGACGACGAGGCCTCCGCATTGATCGAGCAGGCCGGGCTCGGCGAATTGTTCAACCGTCCGGTAATTGTATGCACGAGCTGCGAGCCAGGCCCTATATCGCGACATTGTTTCGAGGAGGCCGTTTCCCCCGGCGCGCGCCTGGAAGCACACCGACGGCTGTACGCTGAGCTGATCAAGCACATCGTGGCCACGGTCGATGCCAACGTTCTGTTCTTACCTCATGCCATTGGCCCGGGCGTCTCGCTCGACGACCGCAGAGTTGCCAGATCAGTCCTGGACTATGCGGGTGTGCCGGAGGACCGGGCGAGACTCCTGAACTCTGTGCATGATGCGAAGTTGTTAAAGGCGATTATCGGCCGCGGTGAGTTCCTTATCGCTGAACGAATTCATTCGATGATAGGTGCTGTCGGGGTCGCCACGCCGTTCCTCTGCCTCGGTTCGAACACGGATCGGCGGATCAAGGGAATAATCGAGGACACTGCCGAAATGGGGGATTCGATCTACTACCTGAACTCACCGGTCAAGGGTGAATTGATCGACAAATTTGAGTCAACCTGGAAGCGTCGCGATGAGGTTCGATCGCGACTGGACAGGGTTCGGACAGAGCTATGGCAGAAACTAAGCCTTGAAGCCGAGGGCATGCGCGAGAGAATACTGCATGCTTCGTCCGACGCGGAAAGAGCTGGCAGATGACGGAGGCGATTGTTCCCTTATCATTCCCTGAACAGGGCCGGCGCAGTCGCCGCCCGTAGCGCCGGGCTCCTCGTTCGTGAACGTTCTGATCAATTTCGGCCCTCTGAAGGCCGGTGGCGGGCAGAATGTTGCTTTGAATTTCCTGCTTGGGCTCAGAGGGATTGACGCACGCGACATAAATCTCGCATTCCTGGTCGCGAAAGACTCGGAACTCGCAACGGCCGTACGGGATACTTCATTTAGGATGGTCGAGGTCCCGCAGAATCCGCTACGCCGGATGCTCTGGGAGCTTCGGCAAGGGGGCCGATGCCTGAAGGAGCTTGAAATCGATGTGGTCTATTCCTACTTCGGTTACGCGGTGATGCCCGGTCGGGTTCCCCAGGTCTCGGGCTCCGCTGATTCAAACCTCTACTATCCCGAAGTCGATTTCTGGGCTGGTTACAGCCGACTACAACGTTGCAAGAAATGGCTCGTGGATGCTTATCGACGGTATGGAATCAGGCATTCGGATGCCGTCGTTTTCGAAAACCCGGATCTCGAACAGCGAGGTCGCGAGCTCTTCGGGCTTAAGCGTACCCGCTATATCAAGCCGTCGATTGTTCCAGTTGAATCGGCTGAGGGCGGATCCTCGACCGACGGAATTCGAACTGGTTATCCAAGGGCTGTCATGCTCTGCGGATGGCATCGAAACAAGAACGTCGCGATGATTCCCGAACTGGCGGCAGAAATGAAACGCCGTGGCCAACCCGTCGAGTTCCTGTTGACGACGGTCTATGACGACAGCGACATCGCCAGGGAGTTTGAGGCAAGTGTCGAAAAGCTGCAGGTCAGTGATGTTGTTAGCTTGATCGGCCAAGTTCCGAAGTCGCATCTGAGCAGCCTGTACCGAAGCTGTGACGTGGCACTGCTGCTGAGCAAGCTGGAGAGTTTTAGCAATACGGTGATCGAAGCCTGGATGTTCGAGTGTCCATTGCTCGTGGCTGACGAACCATGGAGTCGATCAATCTGCGGCGATGGCGCCGCATACTCGGATCGGGAATCTACCGCAGGGGTCGCAGACACGCTGTCCGCGTTGATCAACGATGGGGATTTTCGCCGTCGTCTCATCGACGGCGGAATACAACGGCTCAGTAGTTACCCGTCCATTGAAGAGAGGATCCAGGCCGAGTTCGATTATCTTCGCGAGGTCGTGTCCGATGCTTAAGCGGTTCCTTGTAATTTCCTACGAGTTCGTGATGGTTGTCGTGTTCTCGCTACCGCGCTACGGACCGTTTCTTTTCCTGAAGAAATCGCTCCTGAGAATCATGGGGGCCAAGGTTGGTTCGGGCGTGGTCATCTATCCCGGCGTGTGGATAGCTCCTGGACGCTGTCTGATCCTGGGAGACGACGTTGATCTCGCCAAAGACGTCTTGATAACGACCAGTGGCGGCGTCACAATCGGCGACCGGGCGCTCATCGGCTATCGGACCCAGATCCTGTCAGCTAATCACAGTATCCCTCCCGTGGGGAAGCCCTTTCCGATCTCCGGCGACGAGTTTGCGGAGATCACGATTGGGGCTGACACATGGATCGGGGCCAACTGCGTAATTACTGCTGGAGTCCGAATCGGCGAAGGGGCTGTCGTAGCCGCGGGAAGCGTCGTCACCAAGGATGTACCGGAGAACGCGATCGTCGGGGGGGTGCCAGCCAGGCTCATACGCATGCGTGAAGGCGCCGACTCGACGGACAACAGGAATACGATGGATGAGTGATTGTGGGGTTCAGGTTTGCAGTCGTTGCGTAATGGATACGACTGATCCAAAGATCCTGTTCGACGAAGACGGTGTCTGTGATCATTGCATTACATTCGACAACGAGATCCTGCCAAATTGGGATACTGGCGCCGTTGGCCGGGCCGAGCTGGCGGGCGTTCTCGATAGTCTGAAGGCGAAAGGGCGAGGCAAAGACTTTGATTGCATTATAGGGATGAGCGGCGGCGTCGATAGCTCGTACCTTACCTATCTCGCCAAAGAGGAGTTCGGGCTACGCCCCCTCGTGTTCCACGTTGATGCCGGCTGGAACTCGCAGATCGCGGTGAATAACATCGAGGCTCTCATCGATGGCCTCGGGCTCGATCTGTATACGGAGGTTATTGACTGGGAGGAGATGAAGGATCTGCAGAGAGCATTCTTCCGCTCCGGAGTGCCGCACATCGATACGCCGCAGGACCACGCGTTTTTTGCGACGATGTACAAGTTCGCCGAGAAGCACAAAGTCAACTACATACTGACCGGCGCCAACTATTCCACTGAATGCATCAGAAACCCAATCGACTGGATGTATTACCAGTCGGATCCGATTCAGCTGCGTGATATTCATCGCAGGTTTGGCGAGCGGCCATTGCGAACGTTTCCCTTGACCAGCATTCTTCGACACAAGGTATATCTCCCTTACGTCAAGGGCATTCGTGTGATTTCTCCGCTGAACAACGTTCCCTATCTGAAGAAGGGTGCTATTGAGCTGTTGACCGATAGATTCGGATGGCAGCCCTATCCGCAGAAGCACTTCGAATCGCGGTTTACGCGTTTTTACGAAGGGTATTGGCTCTACGAGAAGTTTGGATTCGATACCAGAAAAGTTCAGTTGTCGAGTCTCATCGTCACCGGGCAGTTGACTCGGGATGAGGCATTGGAGGAGCTGAAGCGAAAGCCGTATGATCCTGAGACCATCAATCAGGACTTTGAGTTTATCGCTCGAAAGCTGGATTTCTCCGTTGAAGAGCTCCGTGGAATTATGAATGAGCCGAATAGGACATATCGCGATTATCGGTCCCAGGAGAGTATCTACAAGATTGGTGCGAAGGTCATGCGAGCGCTCGGTCTGCAGCGAGGCGGGAAACGTTGATCGGCGTCATTGACTACGGGCTGGGTAACGTTGGCGCATTCCTCAATATCTTTAAGGACAGCAATCTTGAAGCACGCCCAATTCGAACGCCTGAGGATCTGACGGGAATCAGCAAATTCGTCTTGCCCGGTGTAGGAGCGTTTGACTGGGCAATGAACCGGTTGAACCAGTCAGGTTTGCGCGCTTCGCTTGACTCCGCGGTACTGAATGATGGTGTCCAGGCCCTGGGTGTTTGCGTCGGCATGCAAATGATGGGTGAGTCCAGCGAAGAGGGAAGCTTGCCGGGACTTGGTTGGATTAATGGACATGTCCGGCGATTTCGGCCCGATGCGACGCGTGCTAATTCCTTGCCGCTTCCACATATGGGTTGGAACGACGTGTCGATGCCGGGTGCCAGCCCCTTGTTTGCAGGCTTCGCCGAGTCGAGTCGTTTCTACTTCCTCCATTCGTACTACTTCGAGCCTCAGGGGGAGACTGAGACTCTGGCGCTGACCCAGTATGGCTCAAGGTTCACCAGCGCGGTATGCCACCGTAGCGCGTACGGTGTGCAGTTTCACCCTGAGAAGAGTCACGGCTGGGGCATCAGGCTCCTCAAGAACTTCGCGGAAATGTAGTTCATGCTGAGGCCCAGAATTATTCCCTGCCTGCTCGTGCACCGTGGTGGCCTGGTCAAGACTATCAATTTCAAAGATGGGAAGTATGTTGGGGATCCGATCAACGCGGTTCGTATATTCAATGAGAAGGAAGTCGACGAGATTGTCGTGCTGGACATTGACGCTACCTCCGAGGGTCGCGAGCCCAATTACGAACTTATTCGAAAGCTCTCAGCGGAGTGCCGCATGCCGCTATGCTACGGCGGGGGTATTACCGCTCTCGACCAGGCAGAACGAATAATCTCGATGGGCGTCGAGAAAGTTGCCCTGAGTGCTGCTGCAATCAATGACCCGTCAATAATTGCCCGCCTTGCTGAAGTGATTGGGCGTCAAAGCGTCGTCGCTGTAATTGATGTGCTGAAGTCCGGTATGTTTCGCAAATATGAGGCGGTTACTCACAATGGGTCGAAGCGGACCGGCGTAAATCCCATTTCATTGGCAAAACAGTTCGAGCAGCTCGGTGCAGGCGAGATTATCGTCAATTCAGTCGATCAGGACGGAACCATGAACGGGTTTGATATAAAGCTCGTTCAGTCCGTCCGAGAGGCAATAAACATTCCGATGACCGCACTCGGCGGTGCCGGATCGCTTGAAGATCTAGGCACATTGCTTGAGGAATGCGGCCACATTGGGGTGGCGGCGGGTAGCCTGTTTGTTTTCAAAGGCAAGTACAGGGCAGTTCTGATCAATTATCCGAATCGTCAGCAAAAAGACAGTGTTTTCAGGGCCGCGAAAGCACTGGCAGTTTAATCGGGTCTTAGGGTGTATCAGTGAAGCAATTACTTCAGTCACTCAAAGATGGCACAACGACGGTGGCCGAGGTTCCTGCGCCTGGAGTTCGTAAGGGTGAGTTACTGATCGCAACCCGACACTCCCTGATTTCGGCTGGTACCGAGCGTATGTTGGTCGATTTCGGCAAGGCCGGATTGATCGGCAAGGCCAGGCAGCAGCCCGATAAAGTCCGAATGGCGCTTGAGAAGATGCGAACCGATGGAGTGGTTGCGACAGTCGACGCTATTCGGCATAAGCTGGATCAGCCGGTCCCACTCGGGTACTGCAACGTTGGAGAAGTTATCGGGGTGGGCGCCGGAGTCCACGGATTCTCGATGAGCGACCTTGTTGTGTCGAATGGTAAGCATGCCGAGGTCGTGTCGGTCCCCAAGAATCTTTGTGCAAAGATCCCGGCTGGCGTATCGCCCGAAGACGCGACGTTCGCGGTTCTGGGGGCGATCGGCCTGCAGGGAATTCGCCTCGCAGAACCTACCATCGGAGAGACCGTCGTCGTCACCGGGCTGGGACTGATTGGTTTGCTCACCGTGCAGCTTCTGCGAGCGAATGGCTGTCGTGTCCTGGGCGCCGATTACGACGCCAATCGCCTGGCGCTTGCCCGGCAGTTCGGCGCCGAAACGGTAGATCTTTCATCGAATGAAGACCCCGTCAAGGCCGCAGAGGCGTTCACGCGCGGCCGCGGGGCCGATGCTGTGCTGATCACAGCATCGACCAGTTCAAACGAACCTGTCAGTCAAGCGGCCCGGATGTGTAGAAAACGGGGCAGGATAGTTCTCGTAGGGGTATCCGGGCTGGAGCTTTCTCGCGCCGATTTTTACGAGAAGGAGCTGTCCTTCCAGGTCTCCTGCTCCTATGGGCCGGGGCGCTATGATCCCGGATACGAAGATGAAGGAAACGACTATCCATTAGGATTCGTTCGCTGGACTGAGCAAAGGAACTTCGAAGCAGTACTCGACCTGATGGCATCCAGCAATATCAAGGTTGGGGATCTCGTGAGTCACCGCTTCAAGATCGATGACGCGGAAGACGCTTATCAGCTCGTATCAGGCGGTTCAGGTAGTTTGGGCGTTGTCCTGGACTACCCGTCGTCGGAGGCCGCCGCGTTACGTACAAGTCAGATCAGCGATGCCGAGGCCACGCGAGGATCGGCCGTGCGGCCTGGCGATTTTTCCCAGCCGCGAATCGGCTTCATCGGCGCCGGGAACTACGCCAGTGCAGTGTTGATTCCGGCATTTGCGAAGAGCAGCTGTCAATTATCCGCCGTGTGTACCGAAAATGGCGTCAGCGGAAACCATATTGCTCGAAAATTTGGTATTCCGGTGATGACAACGAGCACGATCGAGCTGATCGAGTCCGAAGACATTGATGCGGTTGTCGTAGCGACACGTCATGACTCGCACGGCGAGCTCGCGCTAAGAGCGCTAGCGGCCGGCAAGCACGTGTTCGTCGAGAAGCCGCTTACGCTCAGCCTCGATGAGCTCTCTGACATTGAGGATGAGTTGGGTGTCCAGTCAAACTCAGCACCATCTCTCATGGTGGGTTTTAATCGAAGATTTGCACCCCAGGTTCGCATGATCAAGGATGCTCTTGCTACAGTCAGGGAACCGATGTCCTTGATTCTAACGATGAACGCCGGGCCCATCGACGAAGCTCACTGGACGCAGCACCCAGAGATCGGAGGTGGTCGTATCGTCGGTGAAGCGTGTCACTTCATCGACCTGGCCAGGTATCTCATTGGCGACCGCGTCGATTCATGGTCCGCTTCTGCAGCAGATACACCGACGCGAGATACTGCAAGCATTACTCTGAAGTTCGCAAACGGGTCAATCGCTACTGTCCACTATTTTTCGAATGGGCACAAAAGCATGCCGAAGGAGCGAATCGAGGTGTTCGCCGGCGGGCAGGTTCTTCGGCTGGACAATTTTCGGGAGCTGCATTCATTCGGGTGGAATGGAGTTACCAGCAAGAAGAACTGGAGGCAAAATAAGGGTCAGTCGGCCTGTGTAGCCGCTTTCATTGATTCGATCAGAGGTAGCGAGCGAGCTATCCCGGCGGCGGAGATCCTCGAGGTGAGCAGACTCTCCATTGAAATCGCGGCAGCGTTAAGGTGACGGCGGCGACCGTCTATCTCGACCGTCGATTCTATCCCGGCGTCGTGGGCAACTGGGACGACCAGATGTTTCGCGAGGAAATTCTTCAAAGGATTGATTCATCAACTGCCCTCCTCGATGTCGGCGCCGGGGCAGGCATAGTCGCCGATATGAATTTTCAAGGGTTAGCTGGACGTGTTTGTGGTGTCGATCTCGACGAACGAGTCCTGGAGAACCCCGCGCTCGATGACGCTCGCGTGGCAAGTGCCGAAGAAATACCC
>CAZFVT010000031.1:0-15921 GCA_964522355.1 uncultured Woeseiaceae bacterium
CTGATCTTCATGCTGATACCGGGAATGGCCGTCAGCAACGCCGAGGGCGCGATAGCGTTTGTCTTCGCATTGGTTTTGCTCCTGGGCGTACGGTTCTATTTCGTGCGGACCGTGGACGAGAACCTGTTCCGTCGTCGCACTATCGTGTTCGGCGCTGGCGAGCGCGCAGCAAGTCTGATGGATCTCCGGCGTCGTGCCGACCGACGAGGTTTTCGAATCGTGGGCCGAGTCGCGGCACCGGGCGACGTTGTCGTTGGAGATCGCAGCGAGATCCACATAACCAACGGCAAATCGCTGACCGAGTTCGCCCGCGAACGAAATGCCGACGAGATAGTCATCGCGATGGACGAGCGTCGCGGCAACCTGCCAGTCAAGGACTTGCTGGACGCGCGCCTGAGCGGCATCAACGTCATCGATCTGCTGGAATTTTTTGAGCGGGAGACGGGTAAGATTCGGATCGATCTTGTGCATCCAGGTTGGCTGATCTTCTCACCGGGCTTTCGAATCTCGACATTGCGTCACTACGCTCAGCGAAGCGTTGATTTACTGGTAAGCCTGGTACTTATCGCGGTTAGCTGGCCTGTCATGCTAATGATCGTTCTGGCTATCAAATTCGAAGAAGGCATAGGCGCGCCAGTCATCTATCACCAACAGCGCGTGGGCGCATCGGGCAAAATCTTTAATGTTCTGAAGTTCCGTAGCATGCGCGTGAATGCCGAAGCCGACGGAAAGGCCGTCTGGGCGAAGAAAGATGACGACCGCATTACGCGCGTAGGCAATGTGCTGAGGCTGCTACGTCTCGACGAGTTGCCGCAGGTCTTCAATGTCCTGAAAGGCGAAATGAGCCTGGTTGGACCGCGACCCGAACGACCTGAATTCGTGGAACAACTGAAACAGAAGATTCCGTACTACGATGAGCGACACTCGGTCAAACCCGGAATCACGGGCTGGGCACAGCTCAATTACTCCTATGGGGCCTCTGAAGAAGACGCTGCCGAAAAACTAATGTACGACCTCTACTACATCAAAAACCAGAGCCTGATGGTTGACTTGTTGATCATTCTCCAGACCGTGGAGGTCGTCATTTGGGGCAAGGGCGCTCGTTGAGCGATTGCGCTGACTGTTCGCCCTCCTGCACCGGTTCCGGGGCGCATCAATGACCGACCCGGGCTTTATTCAATCGGTGGGTGCGCTCGGGTATCTGGTGGCGGGCCTGCTGTTCGCCGTGCTTGCGCTACTCATGTTATTCGCATGGCTGTTTCGTCGGGCCGGGGGGTTATGGCTGGTTGCGGCCTTCGTGAGTGCGGTCTGGGGGCTCGTGCTGTCAGCGCAGGTTGCGGGAATGGCCATTCCGCCAGAAATCGTCTTCTTGGTCGAGACGCTGCGCGCCGGCGCATGGATTACCTTCCTGGCCCAGTTGCTCTTTCGCTCCGGTGGCTCCGGAGCCATTCGGGCCGTGTCTATAGCCGCCTGGCTCCTGGTGCTGGCCGCCGGCCTTGCGCCGGGGGATGGCTTGGTCTCGGACCGCGCGGCAGTCGTAACCTACGGCGGTTTGATGCTCGCGCTTACCGGGTTGGTGCTCCTCGAGCAAATCTATCGTAATTCGCCGCCGGAAAATCGGAGGTCGCTTAAGCCTCTCGTACTGGGTGTCGGCGGAATTTTTGCTTTCGATCTGTTCCTGTATTCGCAAACGGCCCTTTTCGGCGCCATTGATGCGACAAGCTGGCTTGCCCGGGGAGCGGTTAGCGTAGGATTTGTCCCGGCTGTGGCGCTGGCAGCGCGAAGAAATCCGACCTCAAGCATCGATATCTTCGTGTCTCGGCAGGTCGTTTTCTACTCAACCACACTGGTGGCCGTCGGCATTTATCTCGTCGCCATGAGTTTCGGGGGCTATCTCCTTATTCACTTTGGTGGAAGCTGGGGAAGTTTCGCTCGAGTGATCTTCTTTGCCGGTGCGATCGTCGTCCTCATAGCGCTCATGTTTTCAAGCAGTTTGCGCGCGCGGTCCCGCGTATTTCTGAGCAAACACTTCTTCACGAACAAATACGACTATCGCGAGGAGTGGCTTCGCCTCGTATCCACCCTGTCCGACTTCGAGGACAAATCAACCAGGGAGAACGCGATTGAGGCGCTGGCACAGATTGTCGATAGTCCCGGGGGGGCGCTCTGGTATCTCGATCAGGCTGACGAGCAATTCCAGCTGGTCGCCTCTGCCGGTGACGTCAAGGCAATGCCCGATCTCGAGAAAGGCGACGAGTTGGTCGGCTTTATCGAAAAGGACGGTTGGCTTGTTGATCTGCACGAGTATCGCCGCGATCCCGGCGTGTACGGCAGTCTTGATCTTCCGGCCTGGCTGACGGATACGGAAGGAGCCTGGCTGATAATTCCGTTAATGCTCGGCAATCGGCTCGTTGGAATGGTCCTGCTCTTGAACGCGCCGCACACGCCCGAGCTCAACTTTGAGGACCGCGACCTCCTTAAGACGGTAGGCAGCCATGTCGCGGTGCATCTGATGCAGCAACGCTCTGATGAACTCCTGTCTGAGGCGCAGCAGTTTGAGGCCTACAACCGGCTTACTGCCTTCCTAATGCACGATTTGAATAACCTTATTGCCCAGCAGTCGCTGATTGTCGCGAATTCGGAGCAACACAAGAGGAATCCGGAGTTCGTTGATGACGCCATGAAAGCAATCGCTGCTTCTGTGGATCGCATGAAACGCGTCATGGCTCAGCTGCGCAGAACCGAGTCCGGGGCTCAGAAAAATTCCTGCAATATCAAGTTTCTCGCTTCTTCCGCGGTCGATCGCTGCCAATCCGGAGCGCCCGTTCCCGAATTCGAAAGCAACGGCGTTGAGGGCCTTGTAGAGGTCGAATCGGAGCAGTGTATTACCGTGCTCACTCACCTCATCAAAAACGCTCAGGATGCCACGCCGAACGAGGGCAGAGTCACCGTCCGCCTACTGGAAACCGAAGACACCGTTGAGGTCGTTATCGTTGATTCAGGTGAGGGCATGACGGAGAGATTTATCCGGAATCGGTTGTTTCGGCCGTTCGACTCAACGAAAGGGGCCCGTGGCATGGGCATTGGCGCCTATCAGGCGAGAGAATTTGCTCGCGATTCGGGGGGGGATATCGTCGTTAGCTCGCAGCCTGGCGTTGAAACCATGGTCCGACTCAGTCTGCCAAAAGCGTCTCCCGCCTAGCTGGAGCTCTTGGCTATGTGAAACGCCCTGGCAGCGCGTATCGACAGGGACAGATTCGGGCATCGAACCGGTCGGGCGACGGTCGCTAACAACTCTCGAAAAATCATAGGTTTCTAGCTAGACTCAGTGGGAAATAGATTGGGTTTCGGGCGAGAACGACGAGTGCACCAAGCAACCATCTGGCGGTGAATTGACCGACGGGGATTTGGGGCTGGGACAGGAAGTCAAGAGAGTTCCGTTGGAGGTTCCGACGTGTCTTGTGATGGCCATCACACTTGTGCGAACTGGTTAGCGTGAACTCGTTCTTCGATTCTCGGGTCCGTTACAATTCCAAGGGCACTGGGACGAGGTCTCTGCGAGACTATTCGGACCCTGCGTGGATTAACTGCATTATGGTTACCGGCGGCACAATCTTGCCAGTTTTCCATAGAAGCTCCTGTCGACGGAGAATCGAGTGAAATTGAGCGCTTTCGGGCTGGGAGCCGCGCTACGCGTGCTGGTTTGTGTTGGCGTTGCCGCGGCGGTTGCCTCCTGTGGATTGGCCATGGGCGACGCTGAAAGGCTGGAACGAGCGTCGGCCGCGTTCGAAGCAGGCGATTATCAAGCCGCTATCATCGACGCCAAGTCTGTGCTTCAGAGCGATTCCTCGAATCTCGGGGCAAGATTGCTGCTTGGACGAGCATCTCTCGAGGTCGGAGACGCCGAAACGGCCCTCGCAGAGATCCGTAGAGCTATTGAGCTGGGCGCCGACCCTGACACGCTCGTCGTGGAGCTGGGCCGCGCGTTACTCATGAGCGGCAATTTTTCAGAAGTGCTGGAGACGATTTCGCCGCGCGAATCGATGGGTGCGGCTGACAGGAGCCTCGTGGACTGGATTCGTGGCTCGGCCTACCTCGCCAGCTCGAACAGCATTTCGGCTCGTGACTCATTTCTGAGCGCGCTTGACGCGGACCCTTCGAACACGCAGGCGATGCTGGGAGTTGTGTCTTCCTACCTGATGGAAGGCAACCTCGCCCAGGCGAGCGCGACGCTCGACGAGATTACAGGCCGATATGAATCGAACGTCGACGCCTGGCTGCTATCCGGTCAGGTGTCTCTGCAGGCGGGTAATCTGAATGCGGCGCTGGACAGCTTCAAACGCGCTGAAGCGTTGGCGAGTGCCTCAAACGACAATGGCAATCTCGAGGTGGCGATGCTGGGGCAGGCAGATGCCTACCTGAGGTCGAATGACGTGGACTCGGCTCAACAGATTGCAGACAGGCTCAGCGAACTGGGGATGGACTCCATCTCGACCCGGTTCCTGGAGGGTCGCATCGCGTTCGTGCGGAAGCGTTACGACGAGGCGATTAATTCGCTCCAGGCTGTACAGGCGGAGGTACCCGCCCTCGTTCCGGTAAAGGTACTCCTGGGTGCAGCTCATCTCTACCAGGGCAGTCTGCGGCAGGCTGAAATGCAGCTTTCCTCCGCTGTGGCGGCGGACCCCGGGAACGTCGATGCGAGAAAGATGCTGGCTGAAACACGGGCCCGTCAGGGAGATGCCGACGAAGCCGCGCAGCTTCTGCAACCTATTCTTGAGTCCGACAGTACGGACCCGGGCGCATTGGCGCTTGCGGCGCGAATCAGCGTAGCGGCCGGGGATTCGAATCAGGCGGTCGAGTATCTGGAACAACGTGCAAATCAACAGGCCGGTGACATCGTGGCAGTCATGGACCTTGTCTCGGCCTATATCGCCACAGGCCGTTTCGATGATGCGCGGGCCGTTCTTGCCGCCATGGACGTCAACACTGATGAGAACGCGAAACGGCAACGTCTGGCGCAGGTCCTGCTACACGTTGCTGAGGAAGATAAGACAAGCGCACTCGCTGAGACGAGCTCGCTGGTCAATGACTATCCGGAAGATGCCCAGATTCGGTTGATTTCGGGCAGCCTTTATCAACGCTTCGACAACAACGAGGCCGCGCGAGCCGACTTTTCTTCCATTCTTGACATCGCCCCCGACAATCCGGTTGGGCTTGTGCGTCTGGCCAGAATGGACTTGGCCGATGGGCGTTTATCCGCAGCCGAAACCCTGTATCGGCAGGCACTGGATGTCGCCCCCGACAACGCTTACCTGATGATCGAGTTGGCGCAGCTTTTCGTTCGGCAGGAGGACACGGCGGCGGCGCGGGATTGGCTCCAACGGGCAATAGATGCCGACGCGCAATTGATCGCCCCAAGGCTCATCGACGCGCGCCTCGATTTTGTTGCCGGTGATTTCGCGGAAGCCATTGAAGCTACCAATGCAATTCTTGCGATCGATCCCGGCAACCCGGCGGCCAGCAGTCTGAAAGCGCAGTCGCTTGAAAGGGTAGGAGATCTTGTCGGTGCCGTGGCGAGCTATCGAGACGCGGTTGCGGGCGATGAACGCAATCTTCCTTACCGCACAGACCTTGCCCGGGCGTTGGCTCAGCAAAGTGCTTACAACGATGCTATCGGCGTCGTAAACGATTCGTTGGCCATTGCCCCGGATCATTTTGACAGCGCTGCACTGCTGGTTTCCATCTATCGTCGGCAGGACGACCTCGACGCGGCAACCGCAGCGGCTCGTTCGTTCGTGACCGACAATCCTCAGTCTGGTTCTGCGCACGGGCTTTTGGCAGAAGTCTATCTTGCGCGAGGAGATACCAATGAGGCCCTTCAGGGTTATGACAGGGCGATGGAGCTGGATCCGTCACCGCGCATTATCGTTGGCGCTTCCAGGGCGCGGAGCCTGGCCGGACATTCCGATTCGCTAAAGCCCATAACCGACTATCTCGAGGAAAACCCGGATGACGAGGCGGTTCGTCTGAGCCTCGCAGGTTCATACCTGGAGAATGAAGACAATGCTCGGGCCATACAGCAGTATGAGCGCATAATTCAGGACAATCCCGAGAACGCTGTTGCCCTTAACAACCTCGCATGGGCTTACTTTCGGTCTGCTGATGAGCGGGCCCTGCCGACCGCGCAGCGTGCGTATGAGCTGCAACCGCAGATTCCCTCGATTGCTGATACCTATGGCTGGATATTGATTCGTACCGGCGAGGCAGAAGAAGGCGTGCAAATCCTGCAGGAGCTTGTCGACCGCAACACAGCGACCGCTGAGCACAGGTACCACCTGGCTGAGGGGCTCGTGGCTCTCGGTTCTTCCGACGCGGCTAGGACTCACCTAGAATCTATACTGGCGTCCGAAACGGCCTTTGCAAGCCGTGCCGATGCAGAGTCGCTCCTCGAGAGTCTGTAGAAGCAACGGCCAGAGATAATTATGATAACAATGCATCTGAAGACAACAGCAGTTTTTGTCCTGGCGCTACTGCTGCTGGCCGGCTGCGCCAGCGAACCTGCCTACGACGTCACCAACCTTCCCGAAGAGATCTCGTCGCCCTCCGACGAATACCGGATTGGTCCCGGCGATTCCGTACAGATTTTTGTGTGGGACCACCCCGACCTGTCACTCGACGTTGAGGTGCGACCGGACGGAGAGATATCGACGCCCCTGGTCGAAGACCTGCAGGCGGCAGGGAAGACGCCGACGGAATTGGCGCGTGACATTGAGACGGTACTCTCCGAGTACGTGCGATCTCCGGTAGTTACGGTGATCATGCAGGGGTTCCAGGGAGAGACGGACCAGCAGGTCCGGGTCGTCGGCCAAGCAGCCGAGCCGCAGGCGTTGCAGTATCGCGAGGGCATGACAATTCTCGACGTCATGATCGAAGTTGGCGGGCTCTCCGAGTTCGCGGCTGGAAACCGGTCGAAGCTCGTCCGCCGCATAAACGGCAAGCCGGTAGAAATTCGAATTCGAATTGACGACTTACTGAACGACGGCGACCTGGAGCAAAACATCCGAGTTTTGCCAGGCGACGTCCTGATCGTCCCGGAATCTCTCCTGTAGCAATGGCCGACTCGATTGACTCAACTTTTCAGCTTCAGGACATCCTTGCGGAAGTCAAGGACCACGCGCGCGGTATGTGGCGCTACAAATGGCCGGCAGCCGTTGCAGCCTGGCTGATATCAGTCGCTGGCTGGACCTACGTTTACCTTCTACCGGACACTTACCTGGCGACGGCCAAAGTCTACGTGGACACTGAATCGCTAATGAACCCGATGTTCGAAGGATTGGCTATCAGGGATAATCTAGGTCGCCAGGCCGAGATTGTCAGCCGCGCGTTGCTGACCCGTCCGAATCTCGAAAAGGTTGCGCTGGATACCGACTTGCATCTGCGTGCTGAATCAGCGGAGGAGATGGAGCGCCTTATTACCAATCTTCAGCGCAATATTACGGTGCGCGCTGATACCCGCCGCAACACCTTCGACATCAGTTTCGAGGACCGGAGTCGCGTTAAGGCCCGGGAAGTTGTCGCGGAGATTGTTAACGCCTTCGTCGAAAATTCGCTCGAAGGACAGGGCGAGGACGCGGAAATGACCGCGCGAGCGGTGAATGCCGAAATAGCGAATCATGAAAGCCGCCTCAGGGAGGCCGAAAGCAGCCTTGCGCAGTTCAAGAAGACGAACCTCGGCTACATGCCAACGGACCGTGGCGACTATTACGCGCGATTGCAGCTTGGCATTGATTCTGGCAGGGAACTCGAGCTGGAGATAAGCGCGCTCGTAAATGTCAGGGAAGAGCTGCAGCGGCAGCTGCAGTCCCAGGGACCGACAATTGGCTCCGACGAATCGGCGGCAGTGAACTGCTCTCAGCAAGCGCAGCTCGCAGAGCTCAAGGCGCAGCTCTCCGAACTGGAACTGAACTTCACGGACCGGCACCCCAGAATCCAGGGGCTGCGCGAGACGATCAGCGGACTGGAAGAGCGATGCCAGAATGAATGGGATGCGGTGGTTGCCGACGGACTTCTGCCACGAGGTGCTGATGGGGAATCTGTCGAATTAAGCCCCGTGTTCCAGAATATCCAGATTCAGCTCAATGAAACCGAAGTAGACCTTGCCCGGCTCCGTTCGCAGCTCCAGGTTCAGCAGAGAGAGGTGATCGAGTTACGCGACAACGTCGACAAGATCGCCGACGTAGAGAAGGAGCTCAAGCAATTGAACCGCGACTACGATGTCATCCAGGCACGATACCAGGAACTGCTGGAGCGTCGCGAAACCTTGCAATCCAAGGAGCGTCTCGGCCCCGCTACCGACGTCGTTCCATTTCGAACGCTCGAGCCACCGTTCGCGGCAGCGCAGCCCACAGGACCAAAGCGGGGGCTGATGATTGCCGCTGTTTTCGTCCTCGCGGTCGGCTTTAGCGGTGTAGTGGCATTCTTGCTTAATCAGCTGAATCCGGTGTTCTATTCGAAGCGTGCCGTAAGAAAGTACGGTAGTAGACCGGTGCTCGGCGCCGTCAGTGTCCTCGAATCGCCGCAACAGAGGCATAAACGAGTCTTGCTTCGCTTTATATGGTTTGGTGCCTATGCGGGGCTGCTGGTCGCAACGGGTTTGGCGATCGCATTGCAGTCGCCGGCGTCAGCCTTCCTGCGCAGGGTCGTCGGTGTAACGGGCGTATGAGCAAGATTCAGGAGGCATTGCGTCGACTGCAGAAAGATTCTGCGGAGGGCCAGAAGTCAGAGGCGAAACCGGCGCGGCGTCGTCAAGGCTTTTCCACCGGCAGTGGCGATCCGTCGCTGGTTCCCTTAACCAAGAAGAAAAAGGTCACCTTCGATGGCCCGCGCCACCATCTTGAGCAGGCCGACCTCGTCGCCGGCGGGCTACTCGCGCCGCTCGATCATGCTGTTCACGTGGCCGATGAGTTCAGGCAGATCAAGCGGCCGTTGATTCGCAATGCGATTCGCGGCCAGGGACTGCCAGAGGACCATCTGAACGTCATCATGATTGCGAGTGCGCTACCGAAAGCGGGCAAGACATTTTGTACCGTCAACCTGGCGGTCAGCATGTCGCTGGAGCGTGAACTAAATGTGCTGCTTGTTGATGCGGACGTGCCTAAGCCACACATTAGCCGCGAGTTTGGTCTTGCCGATGAGCCCGGGCTAATAGATCTGCTGGTCGATGACAACCAGCGAATCGAAGATACACTGATCCGGACAGACCTGAACGACATCCAGGTACTGCCAGCGGGTAGAACACATCCACAGGCCACCGAGCTATTGGCGAGTAACAAGATGTCCGAAATTATCAACGAACTATCGCTACGCTATCCGGATCGCATCGTACTCGTGGATTCTCCGCCACTGCTGATTACGAGCGAAGCTCAGGCGCTTGCGACTCAGGTTGGACAAGTTGTGGTCGTTATCGAGGCCGGCAAAACGAACCACGATATGCTCGATCAGACCTTTGAGTCACTCGATATGAGCAAAGCGGTAAACCTCGTTCTGAACAAGAGCTTTAACGCGGGAAAAGACAGCTACTACGGATCGGATTATGGCTACTATGGATATGACAATGCGTAAGAAACTGGGATTTACGGTTGTCCTTGCCTCAGTAACTGTGTTTTCATCCGTAGCGACTGGGGCAGAGTTCGAGCCCGCAATCTCGCTCGGTGTCACACACACCGACAATGTGGCCAACTCTGCAGATGACCCGTTGGATGAGAATATCTTCCGGGTGGAGCCGGCAATTCGCTTCGTTCACGAAAGCAAATCCCTGGATGTCAATCTCGATTATCTCATGCAGGCTCTGCAGTACGACGACCTGGATGAGGACGACATCTTTCATCAGGGATTCTTCACCGCGCGGGGCAATGTCCTTGAGGAACAGGCATACCTGGAAATCGGCGCTGAACGGGCCCAGACGCTGGTTGACCCGGAGTTAGACATACCTATCGGCAATCTGCCTTTGAGTGCAAACCGGCAGGACCGCGACTCCTACTACGTGAGACCCGGGTTCGATTTTCGGTTGAGTCCGACTGTCTCGGCGATCGGCTCGTATGAATATAGCCGTGTCGAAAACAGTGCCGAGCAGCTCGCCGGCGCGGATGCTGATCTGGGCATTGCCGAGTTCACCCTTAACAACTATCAGGACGGCGATGGCGTTACCTGGGCCCTGCGCTATTTCTGGCGGCGGGCTGTTTACGACTCCTTCGACCCATTCGAGAATCAGAGAGCGACGGCTGAATTGGGTTTCTGGGCTACATCGTCGACCCGGGTTTTTACGACGTTCGGCATGGAGAGCGCCTGGGATGAGCCGCTGGAGCCGGGTCTCGAAGACAGTCTATGGGAGGTCGGCTTTGCCTACCAGGCGGGGGAGCGCCTGCAGGCGGAATTCGCGGCTGGCGAACGCAGCTTCGGCACCTCATATCGCGGCGATCTGGACTGGAGCTTCCGTCGCGGTTCTATGAGCTTTAGCTATTCGCAGTTACCGACGACCCAGGCGATGGAGCAGTTCAGGCAGGGTGATCTGTTTGACCCAACCGGGATCGACGATCTTCTGATTCGCCCGGGCGAGGCGCAACGCTTTATTGCAAACAACCTTGAGTGGACCCTACAGCTCGAGTTCTCGCGTCTGCAAGTCTCATTTTCGGCCTTCAGTTTCGATCGCACTGATCGTACTAACGCTGACGGCACACAACGACCCGATGAAAGCACCCGTGGTTTGAACGCATCTTTGGATTACCGGATCGGCGCCAGAACGTCGATGCAGCTAGGTGCCCGAACCAGTAACCTGGACCTGGAAAACGAAATCGACAGGGACATTAACTGGTACAACGCGGGCTTCAATTATCGGCTTGGCCGGCGCACCAGTGTGTGGTTGAGCTACCAATATGTCGAGGAAGGCGCAGGTGGGGGGCTCGATGGTGGTGCCTATGAATCGAATTCGGTGACTATGATGCTGCGGTGGGGCGCAGAGGGATCAGAATCGGTTAGGCCCTTGTACTGAGCGGTGCATATCCATTGAAGAGTAACGGAAATCCGGCGCCGCAAGGAGCAGGCGAGGAAGGCACGGATGCATTCCTCGAGTTCGACCGCTTCTGGAGCAGTCCGGATGTGTCGGCGCTGCCCAATATCATGACCTGTGATGTCGAGGACTATTTCCAGGTTTCGGCTTTCGAGAAAATCATCGACAAGGATTCCTGGTCGACCTGGGAGTGCCGAATTCCGCAAAACGTCGATCTCATTTTGCAGATGATGGACGAAGCCGGGACGCTCGGAACTTTCTTCACGCTTGGCTGGGTTGCCGAGAATCACCCCGAAGTCGTCCGGCGCATCGCTGATGCTGGCCATGAAATCGCCAGCCACGGCATGCTGCATGTACGGATCTTCGACATGTCTGCTACGCAGTTTCGTGATGAGGTCACCCGATCAAAGCATTTGCTGGAAGATGTCAGTGGCCAGGCTGTCAACGGCTTTCGTGCAGCCAGTTGGTCATTCGACAGACGTACGCCCTGGGCGCACGCAATCCTTGCCGAGGCAGGCTATCGGTATAGCTCCAGCGTTTACCCGATTTCTCATGATCATTACGGTGTGCCAGATGCGCCGACCCGGCCTTTCTATGTCAAGGATACCGATATCCTTGAGATTCCGGCGTCTGTAACGCGCGCATTCGGCCGCAACCTGCCCTCGGCTGGCGGCGGTTACTTTCGACTGATGCCGTTGTCGGCGTCTCGATGGTTGATCCAGCGTGCTCGCGTGATGAACGAGAGTCCGGCGATCTTCTATTTCCATCCCTGGGAGCTCGATCCGGATCAGCCGCGGGTCGCTGGTGCGACCGCCAAATCCAGGTTCCGCCATTACCTGAACCTGCATCGCTTCGAGGGTCGATTCAGGCGACTGCTAAGTCAGTTCGATTGGGGCAGGCTTGACTGGGCATTTCTCCCGGAGCTGACGTGAAATGACAATCGCTGTGGAAACGATAGGCGACGACGATGTCGCGTCCTGGGATCACTTCGTCAATGCGCACGACGCTTCGACGATCTACCACCGTGCCGGGTGGAAGCGCATCATCGAATCGGTTTTTGGCAGGGACACCTATTACCTCGCAGCGAGAAAAGAAGGTGACATCGCGGGAGTGCTACCGCTCGTACACCTGCGTAGTCCGTTCTTCGGTTCCTACCTGGTGTCCACACCGTACGTCAATTACGGTGGGGTTCTCGCTGCGGATGAGAGAGTTGCTGAGGCGTTGTTCAATGAAGCAGTTAGCATCGGCGAAGCGCTTAACGTCGATCATCTTGAGTTGCGGCACACGAAAAAGAGCTTCGACTTGCCCACGCGGACAGACAAGATTTCCATGGTCCTGGATTTCCCTGAGTCCCAGGACGCGCTGCTAAAGCAGCTCGGTGCCAAGCGGCGTTCCCAGATTCGGCGACCAGCCAAGGAGGGTGCTACTTGTATTAGTGGCGGAATCGAGCTACTCGATGATTTCTATTTTGTACTCTGCCGCAAGTACCGTGCGCTCGGCGTCCCTGTCTATTCCAAGGCTTGGTTCAGAGCGATCCTCGAGACCTTTAGCAACTCGGCGCGGATATTCGTTGCTCACCTCGATTCTCAGCCCGCTGCTGCCTCCCTTGTAGTCGAGACCCGAAAATCCGTAATGGAAGTTCCGTGGGCTGGATCACTGCGATTCGCCGACAGGTATGGCATCAATATGTACTTGTACTGGCAAATGATCGAGCACGCGATGGTTGATGGTTTTACTGCCTTCGACTTCGGGAGGTGTACAGAGGGCAGCGGAACTCACCGCTTTAAGAAGCAGTGGGGAGCAGAGCCCGTTCAGCTTTACTGGGAGTACTGGCTGCCGAACAGCGATGAGCTGCCGATGCTTAGCTCCAGTAATCCGAGGTACCAGACCGCCGTCAGGCTCTGGCAGAAAATGCCGCTGTGGATGACCAACACACTTGGCCCGGCTATTGTCAAGAACCTGCCGTGATCAACTAGTGGCTCCGCTGGACGAAGATGTCTGGAAAAGCAAACTGCTGGACACAAAGAAGCGCCCGTTTACATGAATGCAGGAACATTGATATGAAAGTTGTCCTTTTTTGCGGTGGTCTCGGCACGCGACTGCGTGAGCATTCCCAAACGATTCCGAAGCCCTTGGTGACAATTGGCTATCGCCCGATTATCTGGCACTTGATGCGTTATTACGCCCACTATGGCCACAAGGAATTCGTACTGTGCCTTGGCTACAGGGGCGATCTGGTGCGTGAATATTTCCTGAACTACCAGGAAGCTATGTCCAATGACTTCACACTGAGCGAGGGCGGGCGGAAGATTGAGCTGCATTCGCGTGACATTGACGACTGGAGGATCACCTTCGTCGATACGGGCATGCACTCAAATATTGGTGAGCGGTTGATGGCTGTTAGAGACCACCTCGACGGAGAAGAGGTTTTTCTCGCGAATTACAGCGATGGTTTATCGGACGTACCGCTGGACGACATGATTGCGCGAAGCGAGGAAAGGGACGCGACCGTTACGTTCGCCGCTGTAAGAACCTGGCAGAGCTTCCACTCGACGACTTTCGAGGAGGACGGGACGGTAACGGCAATGGGCGAGCTCAAAGAGCACGATTTTCGTATCAATGGTGGATTTTTCGTTTTGCGGAATGAGATCTTCGACTACATGCAGGCTGGCGAGGAGCTGGTCGTTGAGCCATTTCAGCGGCTGATCGACGAGAAGAAACTGTTGGCGTATCCGTATTCCGGCTACTGGCAGTCGATGGATACCTTCAAGGATAAGATATCTTTTGATCGGGCCTACGCGAAGGGAGACGCGCCCTGGGAGATCTGGAAGAAGTAGGTCACAAGTTGCTCTGGACGAGTCAAGCTACACGGATACCTTCCGCGCATAGAAGGCTTCAGCGTAGCCATCGCGCGCGTTGCATTCGATACCCCGAAGCCGTGCCAGCCCCTTGAAAGTCGAGTCGCTGAACCATTGCTTGTCGCTTTGTGACGTGTAGTTCTCCCGCAGAACCTGGCATTTCTTCGTCATCTGCGCTTCGCTGAACTGGACGAAGAAGTTTGGTGAACCGAGGCCGCCATCGTACTTGGGGATCTCGTATTCCAGGATCATATGGTCGCGGAAGGTATTCCACGTCAGGTCGGATATCACCCGATGGTCCTGGTGCAGGTCCTTCCGGAAGTGGGTGAATATCAGGTCCGGGTTTGTCAGGCCTTTCAGGGTTTCGAAGTATTCCTTGATGTCCGCACCAATATAAGGAAAGAAGCCGTTTCGGAATTCTTTGAACGTCAGCGTCTTGTTGGCCGTATTCGACAGCAGACTGTCGAACGCTCCCCGTGTTTCGGCCGCCCTTACGTCATTGGAGCTGAAAACGACCCAGTCGAAATGAGCCTCGGGATAGCTCTCAGCGAGCGCTAGCAGAGTTGCACCACAGCCAATTTCGATATCATCGCAGTGAGCGCCCAGGAGCAGGACATTGTTGAGCGTCTTGTTGTCTTGCCGAAAATCCAACGTCAGCATGTGAGTTCTTCCTTAGGTTCCAAGAGTACCGCGGCCGCTTTGTGGTGTTCCTGAACGGTATCAGAAGTTCAGCATTGCGGCGGCTATTCCGGGCGGCAAATCGCTCGCAGTCAGACTCACTCCCTATTCTAGTGCGATTGGAAAAACGGGGTCTGCACTGGTTCTCACATTAAAATGTGACCCTCGTCGGCCCTTGAACAAATCTCCAATCTAATGTGAAAACGTTGTGTAGACTAATCGAACACGCTTGCCGCTAAGACATTCGTTCTCCAGGGTTTTCAGGTCCCGATGAGTACAGCAGACAGTTTGCCCGATGAAACGAAGGCTGGATTCGGCTTGGCAATGGCCAGAGGCATCGGCCGTGGTCCGCTGATAACGGTCTGCCTGTTCCTCGCCTGGAGCGTTCCGTCGCTGCTGGCGTTAAACCAGACTTGGTACACGGCGGGGGTTGAGCACGGCTATATGCTCGTGGTGATGGCGCTTGCCATTGCTGTGCGCACCTTTCGGTCAGGAAATTTTGAGGTTGCCGCGGGGAGTCCGCTCGGCGCCTTGGTGCTGGCCGGCCTGATGCTGGCGAGTGCGGTATCCTTCGCCGTAGACGTGCTGATTGTTCCGCAGTTTGTGTGGCCGGCCATGGTTTTCGCTGCGATCCTGGCAAGTGCAGGCTGGCGCATTGCCTTCGCTTTCCTTCCACCGCTGCTAATGCTGCATTTCACGATTCCTATCTGGCAGGATGTGCAGCAGCTCTTCCCGGCGCTACCTACACTCAATGAAGCGTTACGGGGCCTGACGACTTCCGTGGTAAGCCAGTGGATCAGCCTGACCGGAATACCTGCTTTTATCGAGGGTAATCTCATCGCCCTGCAATGGGGTACCTTCGAAATCGCAGAAGGGTGTTCCGGCCGTTCGTACTTCCTGGTCGCAGTGGAGCTGGGCCTTTTCTACGGATTTATGTACCTCGACAGCTGGCGACGACGAGCATTGCTCCTTACTGTCGCCATGGGGTTGGCGCTGGCCGCAAATTGGCTGCGCGTGTATAGCCTGATCCTCATCGGCTACTACACCGAAATGGAGAGCCCGCTGATTGCGGATCACGGTACTTTTGGCTGGGTCTTGTTTGGCCTCGTGATTTTTCCGATGCTGTTTGTTGGCAGGAAACTGGAAGGGCAGGAGGGGGCTGCTGATGGTCGCGACCCGGCAGCCGGTGGCGCAGCTCTACCTTCCGGAATGCACTTCCGGATCACAGCGCTGCAGGTGATTCTCACGCTGGGTATCGTAACAAACCTGATCCTTTTCGTGCCGGCGACTTCAAGTCTCCCGGAGGTCAACGGCGATGAT
>CAZFVT010000032.1:0-13961 GCA_964522355.1 uncultured Woeseiaceae bacterium
TATCGGCCGCCGTCCCGGAGCGGCGACCCACGCCGAGGGGGACGATGCGCGACATGGGCATGAACCATGCCGGGATGGATCACGGCGGGATGGATCACGGCGGGATGGATCACGGCGGGATGGATCACGGCAGCATGAGCCATGATGACATGGCTCCCGACACTATGGACCATTCCACTATGGATCACTCCAAGATGGATCATTCCTCTCACGACAATCATGGTGGGACGGCCATGGACCATTCGGCGATGAAGCATGGCGATGATTCGTTTTCGGGCCCGACCAACCTCCGGCGGGGTCCCGGGGTCGCCAATGTAGCCGAAAGCACGCCCAGCCGCCTGGACGAACCCGGACAGGGCCTGGCCGGCGTGCCTCACCGGGTTCTTCGCTACAGCCAGCTACGCAGCCTGGAACCCAACCAGGACAACCGCGAACCCGGTCGGCGCCTGGAGTTGCACCTGACCGGCAACATGGAACGCTACATGTGGGGCTTTGACGGCATCAAGTACTCGGAGGTCGAGGGACCAATTCGATTCCACTACGGCGAGCGTCTACGACTGGTTCTCGTCAACAACACGATGATGTCGCACCCGATTCACCTGCACGGCATGTTCATGGAACTCGTCAACGGCAATGGCCAGCACAATCCTCGCAAGCACACCGTCATCATCAAGCCGGCGGAACGCCTCGAGGTGAACATTACCGCCAACGAGCCGGGCCACTGGGCGTTTCATTGCCATATGCTCTACCACATGAAGGCCGGGATGATGCATTCGGTGCTGGTTGATGACAGCAGCGAGGCAAGCTAGGCAATGAAAACAGCATTCCGAATATCCGTTCTCCTGCTCCTGTCCCACGGCGCGATCGCGGCCGACGACGACATCTACACCTTCATCCAGGCCGATCGCCTCGAGTACGTGGAGTCCGAGGACGCAGTGGTCTGGGATCTGCAGGGCTGGGTTGGCGACGACTACCACAAACTCTGGGCCAAAGCGGAGGGTGAGCATGGCGAAGACGGCATCGAGGAAAACGAGATCCAGCTGCTCTACAGCCGCGCGTGGACGCCATTTTTCGACTGGCAGGCCGGCTTTCGTTTCGACAGCGCCCCCGGACCGTCGCGCAGCAGCATCGTCCTGGGTGTCCAGGGCCTGGCGCCGCAGTGGTTCGAAATCGACGCGGCCGTGTTCCTGAGCGAGGATGGCGACCTGTCCGCCCGTCTAGAATCCGAGTATGACCTCCTGATCACGCAACGGCTGGTCCTGCAGCCTCGATTCGAAATTGAGGCCGCAGCCAACAGCGCCCCGGACATCGGGGTCGGCAGCGGTATTAGCAGCACCGAGCTGGGCATCCGTGTTCGCTACGAATTTTCCCGTAAGTTTGCACCCTATATCGGTGTCAACTGGACCTGGCTGCACGGCGAAACCGCGGATTTCGCCAATGCCGCCGGTGAACGCGACGGCGACACCAGCGCCATCATCGGCCTGAGGCTCTGGTATTGACCCCAGGTCAATCCATCAGGTGCTCATCAAAAAACTCGGCGCGCATCTGGTTCAGATGAAGCTCCGTGCCCTCACCGCGGCGATCAGAAATTGCATGCGTGCGGTTCGGGTAGGACATAAAGCGGAACTGCTTGTTGTGCTTAACAAGCTCGTTGATCAGCCGCTCGCTGCCCTGGTAGTGCACGTTGTCATCACCCGTGCCGTGCACCAGCAGCAATTCGCCCTCCAGGTTTTCCGCGTGTGAGATCGGCGACGCCTCGACGTAGCCGTCTGCGTACTCATCCAGCAGGCCCGAGTAACGCTCCTGGTAAATCGCGTCGTAGAGACGCTGGTCGGTGACCGGCGCCTGAGACACGCCGGCGTGATACTGACCGGGATAGCGGAACAGCATGTTCAAGGTCATTGAACCGCCTCCGGAATGACCCCAGATGCCGACATTGTCCGCATCGATGTAGGGCCAGCGCTCGATCATCGCCGCAAGTGCGTCGGACTGATCGCGAGACGCCAGCACGCCAATCGCACCGTAGACCGACTTGCGCCAGTCCGCACCGCGCGGCGCCCGCGAACCGCGGCTGTCGACCGAGGCCACGAGGTAGCCGCGCTGCGCCATGTACAAATGCCAGAGGTGACGCTTGCCACCCCAGCGATCCGTGACGGTCTGTCCGGCGACTTCGCTGTAAACGTAAAAAACGATCGGGTACTTCTTCGTGGCATCAAAGCCGGGGGGCCGAATGAGGTAGCCGTCCAGCGGCAGGCCGTCGCGGGCCTCGACGCGGAAGAACTCATGCTCGCCGAAGCTGAGCTCGGCCAGCTTGTCCCTGAGCTCCTGGTTGTCTTCGAGCACCGCCACCTCGGCATGATCCGGTAGCGACACCAGGCTGTAGGTCGCCGGCTGCATGAAGGACTGGTGGGAATGGACCGCCCAGCGGGCATCCTGCGAAACCTGGTAACCGTTTGTCCCTGCAAATGCCTCCGGCGTGATTCGCTCCATCTCGCCGCTGCCGTCCAGCGGTGTTCGATACAGGTAGCGAGTCTCCATCGTCTCGGGCGATGCGATGAAGTAGAGCCAACCGCCCTCCTCGTCAATCCGCGACACGGCGGTAACGTCAAAGTTACCCGGCGTCAGGTCGGTGAACTGAGCGCCGTCGCGGGAGACACGGTAGACATGCCACCAGCCGTCTCGCTCGCTCTCCCAGAGAAAATCGCCGGATTCCTCCAGCCAGCGTACGTCGCGGAGCGCTGTGAGGTAATGCAGCTCCTCTTCAACGAAGACGGGTTGCGCCGCACCGGAGTCGGCGTTGACGTAGAACACGTAGTTCGTGTCCTGCTTGCGGTTGAGCTGCTGGACGATTATCTCCTCGGAGTTGTTCGCCCAGCCCATGCGCGGTACGTACATGTCACGCGGGTCGCCGGGCAGGTCGGCCCAGACCGTCTCGCCACCATCGGCGTCGACAACGCCGACCCGCGCGGCAGAAATCGTCTCACCGACCTTCGGATAGGGGATCTCGGTAACGACGGGATACAGCGTGTCGGTGTTGTTGATCAAGCTAAAGTTGCGAACGCCCGAGGTATCGAACTGCCAGTAGGCGATGCGGTTTCCGTCAGGACTCCAGCGGAAGCCATCGCGAATGCCAAACTCTTCTTCATACGCCCAGCTCGTTATGCCGTTGATGATGTCGTCGCTGTCGCGTTCGGTCAGGCGCGTGATGCGGCCGGTGTCCAGGTTCTCGACGTAGACGTTCGCATCCTGTGCATAGGCCACACGCGTTCCGTCGGGCGAGAACTTGGCGAACTGCAGCGTCGACGGCTCGGCGACGCCACCGAGCTGACGAAGGTCGCCGGACTCGAGGTCCAGCACCCAATAGTCTCCGCGGCTCTTTACGCGCCAGACCTGCACGCTGTTGGTGTAGATCAGGAGCTTGTCCTCATCCTCTGACCAGGTGTAGCCGTCGATCGGCAGCGGCCGTGACTCGCCGTCGGGCGTCAGCGCCTCAGCGCTTACCAGGATGCGGCGCTCGTCGCTCGACGGATCGTAGAACACGATCTCTTTGGGCGCCGGCAACTCCTCGCCGTCTTCGTCAAGGTCCGGGTTGTCTTCGTCATAGCCCTCAACGTCCTCGACCATCGTGTAACCGCTGCCATCGGCCAGCCAGCGAATCCGCCCCGGACTCTTCGCGTTGTACTCACCGTCGGTGAAGATTGCCTCCAGCGTGAGTCGGCCGGCATCGCCGGCCGGCGGCAGCGCGTCAACCGGCGGGGTATCTTCTGACTCCTTTTGCGAGCAAGCAGCGGCGCCCAGAACGGCGACGGCGAGAACGATGCGAGGCAGGTAGTACTGACGGTGGGTCGAGAAGGGCATGGCGCGGCGGGTCCGTTCGATAGAAGAGCGCGATTGTGTCGCTTTTTCAGCCGCAGCCGCAAGCGCACATTCCCAAAAAAAACGGCCGCAATCGCCTCAAGCGACTGCGGCCGTGCCAGTCCATGGCAGAACTTAGTTGTCGAGGTCGACCTCCTCGGCGATCAGAACGCCCTCCACGACAGTACCTCCTACTTCCACTTCCTCACCTTCGGCTTCGCTGAAGAACTCAGCGGCACTGCCCGAGCCGTCGTCGAACTCAGTTTCCGCCGTCGTCTCCACGCTAATCCCCAGAACGCTGAAGGTTGGCTGGTCCAGGTCCATAGCGATTCCCGTGAGATAGGTGGTTTCCGGGTCATCATCTCGCTCCAGCCGAGCCGCGACCAGGCCATCTTCGGTCTCGTAGACACGAGCCTCAATGTAGTCGCCGACCGCAATGTCGGCGATCGAGAACGTCGCCAAATCCAGCGATGATTCATCCTCGTATTCGGTATCGTCATCGACCCGAACGGCGACGCCAATGAGCGTGATCTGCGTATCGCTCACCGCTTCGACCAATGACGCGATGCTCGCTTCGGCCTCATCCTCGAACTCGATCTCTTCGGCAACAATCGTACCGCCGGCGTTGAACTGCCCTTCGACTTCAACCTTTCGGTTCAGGGCGAGGTCGGCACTGCTACCGTCCTCATACTCCGTAGACGCGTTAGTCGTTACCGGAATTCCGTTCACGTCGAAGTCTGTTGTCGATTCGAAGCGCGTTATCAATCCTTCGATCTCGATCTCATCGACATCGATATCGAGCAGGTCGTCTTCAAGTTCCACCTCGGTAGCGATCAGTTCGCCTGAAGCGCCAATGGAGTCACCCTCGGCTTCGACCAGCTGGCCGTTTTCGGGCATGCCGCTCGGGAATCCATCCAGCGAGGCACTGCTGTAGTCCACGACCAGACCACCAATCTCGAAGGTCATTGCGGCCGTGTCGACGTTCTCGACGATACCGGTGGTTTCGAAATCATCCGGCGAATCTTCCTCGTCGACGTAGGTCGCCAGAATCGCGCCGTCGCCCCGTCGATAGCCGGAAACCTCCACGACGTCGTTGACAGCGATGCCTTCGAGTGACTGAGGGCTGAAGTCGTCATCGAATACCGTGTCATTGTCGATGATCACCGTCTGACCGAGGACCGTCATGCTGTTGGCAGACAGGTCAATGGCAGAAACCGGACCCTCCACCAAATCATCGTAGATGACGTTTTCGGCAACGCCGGACTGGCGATCGTCACTGAGGGTGCCCTGGATGACAACAACCTGGCCGACGGCCAGATCGGACTCGCTGCCGGGCTGATCATCGACCCTTATGTTTGCCGAGCTTGTCTCATAGCGAACGCCGTTGACGATGATGCTGCCGAAGCCGGTAATGGTTCCCTGGGTTGTGACCGTCACCGGTGTCGGCGCCGGCGGGTCACCCGTACCACCAGCATCGATGCTGGCGAGCGGGTTGGCACCGCCACCGCCTCCGCCGCAGGCGGCGGTCAGACCTACTGCGGAAAGTGTCAGTACAGACTTTATGGTCTTCATAATCCATTCCTTTTGTTAGACGACTCCTCGATCCAGTAGGCCCCTAAGCCGAGGCGCACAGTGTCACGGGAGTCAGGTTCTTCCCTCTGTTCAGACGTGGTCTCATGTTGTGTCAGCCAGTCGTCGACGCGTTCCAGAAACGCCTGGCCTTCCTGCTCGATGAATGCCCGAAACGCATCAATATGCTCGGGCGAGATGTTGGGATTGATAGCGCGACGTTCGAACCGGGTGGGTTGCGAGGTATCGCGATGGAGGTTGTAGGCCACGGTCTCGCCAAGGTCCTGCAGGACACTGCCTGAACGAAGCATCTGCGCAGGGTCCATCAGCACCGGCATGTAGATCCGTGACAGCGCCTCAACCTCTCCCTCGCCGGTCTCGGCAACGGATCCGACGTGCACGAGTTCTTTCAGGACGGTAGATGGAGGGACGTCGCCGACGTAGAGCTTGCATAGCGCCTCGAACGACGGTGCAGGACCTTCTTTGGGCAAGGTTCTGGGACTACCGTCGCCATCGAGGTAATCCGGATCCTGCCACCAGGCGGTCAGCAAACGCGAGGCGGTGTTCATTTTCTCGAACGACGCCTCTCCTTCCGCCTCCAGCAGATCGCGCAGCCGGCGCACCTCTCTTCGGGTGAACCCCGTGAGCATCGCTACTCGGGAGACGTTGGTAGGTCGGCCGCGAATGCCGAATTCCCGCGTGGCGACGTCAACGAAGGTTGCCTTGCCATGCTCCGCAGCCTCGCGCCAGGTGACGCCGGCATGCAGGAGGATCTGCGCAATCGGTCGGAACAGGAGCCGGAACGCGCGGGTAACCGCTTTTTTCGTGTTATCCATAATTGAGACTTTTTATCTCAATTATGGTCTTCTAGCAACAGTTTAACGCCTGCAAAACTCTGCAGCGACTCTTAGTGTGCCGTTTTCTTACCGAGGTTGGTAGCGCAGCGCGAGCTGGAAGCTCACGTCCGGTGCGGAATCGACCTTGATGTCTTCACCGACGGCCAGGACCAGGCTGGTCGATTCTGACAGGCGAATATCGCCACCGAAAGTCAACATAACGGAAGTTTCACCGAGCGGCTCAACCTCGGCGTCATACAACGCGCTTCTAACCTGAGCCTGGACGCTGAGCCCGACGCGCTCTGCGACCTGCCAGGAGACGCCACCGGAGGCCTGGCCGATGAACTCATTGTAGATGTCGGACAAATACTCGGGCTCGCCGAGGTAGATGAGATTGAGGCGATAGAACGCCGACCACTTGCCCGATTCGCCCAGGCCCGACCAGTCGCCGGCAAGCCCGGCGCTAACGTCTACGCCGCCACTACCAAGCAGGTCTTCGGCTTCGCCGGTCGGCAGCTTCACCGAGAAACGGACGGCCGACCGATACCCGGGCTCGTCCTTCAGGCGATAGCCGCCATAGAGCCGCAGATCACCGATCCCATTCACATTCCGATCGAAGTTGAAGGTCGCGGCGCCCGGCCGCTCGAACCGATACAGGAGATTGTCTCGCGGCAGCTCGTCTCTCGCCCCGTTCGGCAGACCAAAAAAGTCGTGCCAGTCTTCAATAACCGAATCGAGCCCGCCGCTTTCGTGCATCAGGTAGGGCAACTCGAGGCCGAGCTCCCAGCCGCCGGAAAAGCCGCGCCGGTAGCCCAGCTCGAAGCGCGTGGTCTCGCCGTCCTGGATGATCAGTTCGTCACCCGTTTCTTCGGCGATGGAATGGCTTGAGCCCTGCACGAAAAAGCCGCTAATGGACCTGCCGGCGTCGAGCACGGTGCCGCCCTCGGTCGCATCGGGCAGCCCGAAAATGCCGACAAAGGGGCTCGCGTCGTGGTCATGCAGAATCTCGGCGGCCTGCCCGGGCATTGGGGTCAGGGCTGCCGCCAGCAGGCAGAACAGGACGGGTTTCGGGCTTCGCAAGTGCATGGCCGCGGATCATAGCGCAGGCGGAATGACAGGACTGTAACCAATGGTTTCCGAGGCAACATGGCATACTGCGCCGGACACAGGCAGCCACTACCGAGCGATTCATGTCCCGTTCCCTCAAAGACTTCAAGGCACTGACTTTCGACTGCTACGGCACCCTGATCGACTGGGAATCCGGCATCTGGGACGCCTTCCAGCCGCTGATCATCGCCAACGGCGCGCCGGACGTAGATCGTCGAGCGCTGTTCGCGGCCTATGGCGAGCTGGAGCACGGGCTGGAAACCGAATTTCCGGGCATGCTGTATCCCGATATCCTGACGCGGGTACATCATGGCGTGGCCGCAAAGCTGGGGCTCAAAACCACGGACGCGCTGGATCACGATTACGGCCAAAGCGTCCCGTACTGGCCCGCCTTCAAGGATTCGGCGGATGCGCTCAGGGCCCTCAAGAAACACTACCGACTGATCATCCTGTCGAACGTCCACCGGGAGGGCATCGCCGCCTCCTGCCGCAAGCTCGGCGTCGAGTTTGACGCCGCCTATGTCGCCGAGGACATCGGTGCCTACAAACCGGCCGACGCGAACTTCGATTATTTATTGGAGCACATGCAAGCCGATTTTGGGCTTGAGAAAGGCGAAATCCTGCACACGGCGCAAAGCCTGCTGCACGACCACGGCCCGGCTCGGCGGTTTGGCATTGCGAACGCCTGGATTGACCGGCAGCGGCTGTCTGAAACCGGCGAGAAAGGCGTCGTTGCGATTCCCGGCGAGATCCCGCAGACGGACTATCATTTCTTTACCCTGGCGGAGATGGTCGAGGCGGTTGAAGCCGCCTAACGATAATCGGTGCAGACAACCCCCCTTATTCTCAGCCTCTGCCAACCCTTAGACCTTCCTCACCGCTTCATCAGCGGCCCATCAGTTGCCGCCTGGCTCCCCTCAATAACCTGAACCTGCGGCTTTTCCTGCCCGCCACCCCGCATCGGATCGGTGTGAGGTGTTCATGTAAAAAGGGGAGCAAACCTATGAAAACACTAACAACTTTGATCTGTGTATTGCTGGCCGTTGGCTACAGCCAGGCGGCGACAGCCGCCGGTAAGGTCAGCGCCTGGGGCACCTTCGGCTATGCCGGCGTGTACCTTGGTGAGATCGAGCTCGAAACAATCAACGGCTTTGACTGCCAGCAGCTGATCGAATTCGGCATCGTTGATGGCTGTTCGGCCCGGGTGCTGATCACCATCAGTCGGGACGGCAGCCTGAAGATGGTTGATACCTCAGACTACTCGGAGGGCTTCGACAGCCCGCACGCCGGCACCTGGAGCCGCAGCGGCCGACAGACTGTCGCGACGAAGACCGTAGGCTTCGGCTTCGATCCCGACGGTGACGACATCCACACCCAGGTGCGCACGGGAGAATGGGAGTTCGCGCAGGACCGCCGGTCATTTGCCGGCTCGACAATGACCCTGGTCTATAACGTCGATAAGGACCCGCTGGACCCGGCGGCCATTGCCGACGTCACGCTCGTCGGTACGATCAACGCACGCCGCATCGACTGAGGGCACCAACCGGCCAGCGGGAGGCGTGAGTCGCTCGCTGGCCGGATTCGCGCAACGCCCGGATATGGCCATTCGGCACCCGTCCGGGGTTGCATGGCGCATCGCTGACACTAGAGTATTGGCTCATACCCCATGCAGTGAGCCGCCTATGAAAAAGAACTCCGGACTCTTAAGCCGACGCGCGTTTGTCGGCGCCTCCGCCCTGTTCGCCTGCGGCGCAGGCACCGCGGCGATTGCCCAGGAGCGCATGCAGGCGAAAGCCGTGCCTGCCACCGACGAGACGATTCCCGTCATCGGCCTCGGCACCTACGACGTGTTCGACGTTGGCGGCAATGACGAGGAGCTGGCACTCCGCCGCTCGATTGTCGAAGAGCTCTATTCGGCCGGTGGCAAGGTTATTGACACCTCGCCGATGTACAACCGCTCCGAACGTATCATCGGCGAGGTCCTGGCATCGGGAGACCTGCGTGATTCGGCCTTCATCGCGACCAAGGTCTGGACAGACGGCCGCGACAGCGGCAGCCGGCAGATGCGTCGCTCTGCCGAGCTCATGGGCGTTAGCCAGATTGACCTGATGCAGGTGCACAATCGGCGCGACCTGGACGCGCACTGGCCAACGATTCAGTCCATGAAGGACGAAGGGTTCATACGCTACGACGGTATTACCGACTACCGCGAGTCCGCGCACGGCGCGATGATGCGGCTGATGCGGGACTACCGGCCCGATTTTATTCAGATCAACTACTCGCTGGGCGAACGAGGCGCCGATCGCGAACTGCTGCCCCTGGCCCGCGAGCTGGGCATTGCCGTATTGATCAACCGGCCGTTTGTCGCCGGCCGCCTGTTTCGCGCCGTCGGCGATCGGCCGCTGCCGGGTTGGGCCGGGGAGTTCGCAAACAGCTGGGGGCAGTTCTTCCTGAAGTACATCGTCAGCCACGCCGCGGTGACCTGCGCCATCCCGGCCACCAGCAAGCTGCATCACATGGTCGACAACGCCGGCGCCGGCAGCGGACCCATGCCGGATGCCGCAACCCGGCAGCGCATGGAACGATTTATCGACGACCTCTAGATCGCCCGCCTACTCGCCATAGCCCTCGGGCAGGCGCATGTTCAGGTTTTCGACGAGGAATGCCCAGCGGTCCGCGTACTCCTCGATGACCTTTTCGGTGGGCACGCCCGCACCGTGACCGGCGCGGGTCTCGATTCGAATCAGCACCGGCGCGTCGCCGGACTGCGCTGCCTGCATGGCAGCCGCATATTTGAAGCTGTGCCCGGGGACGACACGGTCGTCCGTATCCGCCGTCGTAACCAGTATCGGCGGGTAGGCGACGTCAGTGCGCACGTTGTGAATCGGCGAGTAAGCCAACAGCGCCGCAAATTCCTCCGGGTCGTCCGCAGAACCGTAGTCATCCGTCCAGAATCGACCGGCGGTGAATCGGTGGAATCGGAGCATATCCATCACGCCGACGGCCGGCATCGCAGCCGCAAACAGTTCGGGACGCTGGTTGGTGACCGCCCCGACCAACAGCCCGCCGTTGCTGCCGCCGAAGATGGCCAGCCTTTCGTTCGACGTGTAACCCTCGTCGATCAGGTACTCGGCCGCCGCAATGAAGTCATCGAAGACGTTTTGCTTCTGAAGCTTGGTGCCGGCCTTGTGCCACTCTCGGCCGTACTCGCCGCCACCGCGCAGATTGGCAACGGCGTAGATGCCGCCCATCTCCATCCACGCGAGGCGGGTTATCGAAAAACCCGGGGTCAGCGAGATGTTGAATCCCCCATAACCGTAGAGCATCGTCGGCGCGTTGCCGTCGATTGCGATGTCCTTGCGATGCGAAATGAACATGGGCACCCGCGTGCCGTCTTTTGACTGATAGAACACCTGCTCGACGACATAGTCATCAGGGTTAAAGGCGACGTCCGGTGACCGGAAAACGCTGACCTCGCCGGTCTCAACATCCAGGCGATTGATGGTGCCGGGCGTGTCATAGCTGGTGTAGACAAAAAACGTTTCCGGATCGCCGATCTTGCCGTCAAAGCCGGTGGCGGTGCCGATGCCGGGCAGGTTCACGTCGCCGACCGGCTGCCCTTCGAGATCGTAAAGGCGAACGACCGACCAGGCATCCTGCATGAACTCACCGACCAGTCGATTTCCGACCAGGGTCGCCTGGGCAAGCACGTCGGCAGACTCCGCAATGACTTCACGCCAGTTTTCCCGGGATGGGCTCGACGGATTCATGGCAATGACCCGATTGCGAGGTGCGCCATCGTTGGTCCGGAACAAGAGCTCGTCGCCGAGACTGCCGATCAGGCTGTAGTCAAAATCAAAACCCTCGATAAGCTGTACGAACTCCCCGTCAGGGTTCGACAGGTCGGAATAGAACAGCTGATAGCGCGAGTCGGTGCCAATGCCGTTGGTAATGACCAGGTGGCGCCCGTCGTCGGTTACGGCCGCGTCGAAGCGCCACTCCGGCTGATCGGGGCGCTCGTAAACGAGCAGGTCGTCAGACTGAGCCTGGCCGAGCGTGTGGAAATGCACGCTGTTGTTGACGTTCAGCGACTGGAACAGCTCATCCTCATCGACCGCGGGGAAGCGGCTGTAGTAGAAGCCGCTGCTATCGGTCGCCCAGGTCAGGTCCGTGAACTTCAGCCACTCGAGGTGATCTTCCAGGACCTCGCCGGTTCGCACGTCGATGACCCGGGCCTCACGCCAGTCCGAACCGCCGTCCTGCACCAGGTAGGCGACGAAGTTGCCGTCGGGGCTGGGGTAGTAGGCTGCCAGCGCAACGGTGCCGTCTTCAGACCAGCCGTTCGGGTCAAGCAGGAGCTCCGCTTCTCCTTCCAGGCCTTCGACCGTGTAAATAACGTTCTGGTTCTGCAGCCCGTCGTTATAACCGTAGAAGTAGCGGCCGCCCGCCTTGGTCGGCAGCCCATAGCGCTCGTAGTCCCACAGTTCGGTCAGTCGTTCCTCGATCGCGTCACGCTCCTCGATGCCCTTGAGGTAACCGAAAGCCAGATCATTCTGGGCATCCACCCACGCCTTTACATCGTCGTTCTCGCGGACGTCGTCCTCGAGCCAGCGGTAGGGATCGGCGACCTCCGTACCGTGGTAGTCGTCCACCTGGTCTACGGTCGCGGTATCGGGGTATTCGAGAGTCATCCGTGCCTCTTCGGGTTGTTCCGCCGAACAGCCGGCGAGGATTGCAAGTAAGGGAAATTGAAGCGCCTTCAGCGATACGCGTCTGTGCATAGGGCTCACATTCGGTGCGTTTGGGGTCGCTAATGCTAGCGAATGACTGCGAAGGCGTCAGCTATCCTCAAACACGCACCTTCCGGACAGCCGTTTCCGGGTTCCCGGTGTTCGGCGTACCGGCCGGCTCGATGAGCAGGACTTCGGCCTCCTCTTCGGCGTAGGGCGCGTGTTCGACTCCCTTGGGAACAACGAACAGCTCTCCGGCCTCAAGTTCGACGTCCCGATCCCGCAGGCGAATGGTGACCCGCCCTTTGAGTACCAGGAACAGATCGTCCGTATCCGCGTGCGAGTGCCACTCGAACTGGCCCTTGAATTTGGCCACCATGATGTCGTTGCCATTGAAATCGGCGACGATTCTTGGCGACCAGGGTTCGTCGAAGGTCGCCAGCTTGGCGTTGAGGTTTACAGCTTTCATGCAGGGCCTGCGCAGGTCTCAGGAGGCCGCATGGTACACCTGTGGCGGCTGAAGAGGCAGGCGGTTATGGAGCGCCCGGTGTGGCAGACGGGTCAGCCACGGCCAACGCGAATGCGTTGTGGCACGGTGGTGTTGCTCGGTTGCTGGTCCAACCGGGCAGGTTGTTCCCTGGACGGGCTACTTGCCGCAGTGCGGACATTGCCCGCGGAGCACTTTGACGCAGCAATGGAGCCAGGTGTAGCAAAGCGCTGCGTTTCCGACGAACAACAGAGCCCAGAGATAGAACGTCCCGCTCATGTCACTCTCCCGCTATTGGCTGAAGAGTCAGGCTACGCCCGGAAAAAGCGACTTTCGCTGCGCGACTTCACATAATTCAGCATCGGTGGCGCCCTGCGGACGGCGGCCGGGACAGGCGCCGGGCTGTTCCTCCCGACCCGCCAGCGCGGCAGGCAGGTCCGATACCGGGCACGAACCGTCAGTCGATGGCATGGTCTTCCAAAGCATCAGCTTGCATACTTCGTCCGAGCCCGATCCGTACCCCTTGGAAAAGACGCGATGCACCAGTCACAACCCCCGGTCCGATCCCGTATCTTAAGCGCGGCCCTGGCCGCCTGCCTGCTGGCCGGCTGTTCCCCGGGTGGCGACACGCCCGCTCCATCGGACGCGGCGACGCCGGCACGAGCGAAAAACATCGTACTGTTCATCGGTGACGGTATGAGCATCGCCACGGTGACGGCCGCGCGGATCTACGACGGTCAGAGCCAGGGAATGTCCGGCGAAGAGCACTACCTTGCGTTCGAGCGTTTCGAGAATGTTGCGCTGGTGAAAACCTACAACACCAACCAGCAGGTTCCGGACTCCGCCGGCACGGCAACGTCCATCATGACCGGCACAAAGACCCGGGCCGGCGTCATCAACGTTGCGCCCGAGGCGCAGCGAGGTGCCTGTGGCCAAGCGCTCGCCGCGCCGCTGACGTCGCTTGCGGAGATCGCCAGCGACAGGGGGCTCGCAACCGGCGTCGTGACGACGACGCGCCTCACGCATGCGACTCCTGCGACCATGTACGCGCACTCGCCGGAGCGGGACTGGGAATCGGACCGCTATATGTCCGAGGAGGACAAGGCGCGCGGTTGCCGGGATATTGCAACACAGCTCGTTGAAGGCTCGGCTGCGGGAGGGCTGGATGTCGCCATGGGCGGCGGCCGTGCGCGCTTCTACGGCAGAGATAACGGCGGCGTTCGAACCAATCCGACGGATGATCTGCCCGCTGCCTGGGCGGCGGCCGCGGACAACCATCGTTTCGTCAGCACCCGCGGCGAGATGATGGGCCTTGCCCCGGGCGATCGCGCCCTCGGCCTGTTTGCCCGCTCCCACATGACCTATCTCGCTGAGAAA
>CAZFVT010000032.1:13971-15865 GCA_964522355.1 uncultured Woeseiaceae bacterium
GCCACGCCTCCACAGAACCCCTTCTTTCCGAGATGGCCGTCAAAGCTATCGAACTGCTCGAAGGCGACGAGGACGGATTCCTGCTCATGGTCGAGGGCGGCCGCATCGATCACGCGCACCACGACGGCAAAGCCGGATTTTCGCTGCGGGAGGCCCAGGAGTTCAGCCGCGCGGTGGAAGCGGTGCTTGCTCGCATAGACCTTGAGGAAACGCTGGTGCTGGTCACCGCCGATCATTCTCACGTCTTCACCATGGGCGGCTATCCAACGCGCGGCAATCCGATCCTCGGCCTGGTACACGGCAACGACGAATGGGGCGAACCGAAGAGTGAACCGAGCCTCGCACTGGATGGCCAGCCGTTTACGACGCTCGGCTATTACAACGGCCCGGGCGCCGTCACCGAGCTGCCGCGAGGCAGACCGGAAACCGGCATCAACGCCCGACAGCAGTCTCTTGTACCGGTGTTTAGCGTAGGTCGTAGTGGCTCAATCGACAGGGACGAGACTCACGGCGGTGAGGACGTTGCCCTGTATGGCACGGGGCCAGGCGCCGACGGCGTCCGCGGCGTGATTGAGCAAAACCGAATCTTCAACATCATGGTTGATGCCCTCGGCTGGAGCGACTCGCTGCGCTAGCCAGTCCGGCGGCGCATCTCCTCGGCCACCAGGCCGGCCATGCGCTGCCCAAACATCGCGTAACTTTTCTCGGACGGGTGGAAGCCGTCATCGCAGAAGTTGTCGTGCGTCGTCTCGAATTCGACGGGCATATGCACCACACCGGCGAAACGGCGCACGATGCGGCGCCCGGCGCGGTCGAAGGCTTTACCGCGCTGGCCGGAAGCAAACCGCAGGGGCTCGGGCAACAGGGGGAAACCGCCCAGCGGCGGCACACCTGCCAGCCCGATGATCGCCCCCGGCGAATGCCGGCGAAGCTCTGCAATAAGCCTTGCGAGCCTCGCCTTCCACACCGGCAGCGGCACCATGCCGGTGATGTCGTTGACACCGACGGACAGCAGTATGACGTCCGCCGTTTCGTCCGGCAGTTTCGGCAGGAACTCGTTCAGCAGCGTCTCCGCGCGCGCGCCGCTGCGTCCATGCACCGACCAATGCACCTGTCGCCCCAGCGTCTCGGCCAGCGCTTCGGTGGCCTGCCCGACGAAGGCGTCCTTCAGCCGCTCGACGCCGACGCCGGCAATCACCGAATCGCCTACGCCTACGAGGCGTAGTGGCTCGCCGTCACCGACGATGCCCGTAGTGTCGCAGGCCGGCGCGGGAAGCCTTGGCGCCGTTCGCTTCAGACGAATGGCCTGCGGCAGAGCAAACGGGAACAGGCCCCAGAAAATCAGGTTACGCATGGGACTGGCGAACGATGACGGCAGACGTCTGCCTACTGACAGGCGGGCTCGCGTGCAGGGACGATGATGATGCTGGCCGGGGTTTCATCCGGCGGAGTCTAGCAAAGCCCGGATGGCAGTCGCAGTGCTTCAGGCTGCAGAAGCAATGGGGATCGGGCTGCGCCCGGTCAGGGTCATCGCCGGCGGCAGGTTGCGTATGACGGGCCGGCTCAGTTCGAAATGCTGGAAGTACTCAAACATGACCTGGCGAAGATCATCGGCACCCCGCGTCGGATAGGAGTGCACGTAGCTAAACGTTCGAAATACGCCATCGGGTCGCAGACAGCGGCCGGTCGCGTCGACGATAGCTTCGACGGTCGGCCTGCCAAACAAAATCAGGGGCAGCCCGGAAATCACGGCTGTCGCAGGCGGCAGATTTCGGTCAGCACAATGAGCCAATACGTCGCGCGCGTCGCCGAGGGCAAAATCGAGTTCGGGGAAACGCGCCTCAAGGAAGTCATGCATGCCGGGATCCTTCTCGACGCCCAGATAGCGAATTCC
>CAZFVT010000033.1:0-1557 GCA_964522355.1 uncultured Woeseiaceae bacterium
TAAACGCCATCCAGTGCGGGAGCATGGCCGAGACCGCAGCTCCCTGGACCCAGATAGCAGGACTCGGCGGCGGTATGTTTTTCCAGGTGGAGCAGGCCGGCGGTGCCGTCGCCTACTCGACGCCTTACGACAGTGACCTCGCGACGCTCGCTACCCGACTCGACGAAACCCGGCTCTACTATGGTAGCGAGGCGGAACAGTCAGCCATGGCCGACAAGGTCGCGGCGGCACGATCCATCGATGCTATGGCTTCGGAGGAAGCCAGGGCCCGGCGTGGTGTTTTCAACCTGAGCGGTGCCGGCCGGGTAAACAAGCTGGGGCACAAGGAACTGGTGTCGGACTATGCGGCCGGGGATGTCGATCTGGATAGCCTGGATGAGGCGGAACTGCCGGCTGCAATCGGTTCGCTGGAAAAGCCGGAGCAGAAAGCTTTCCTCGACGAGCTGGTTGCCGAGCGCGCGGAGGTTGAATCGGAAATGCAGGCGCTGGCAAAAGCGCGTGCCGAGTTCATTGCCCGGAAAGTTAAGGAAGAAGGCGGCGCCGAGGACTCTCTCGATCACAAGCTCTACGAGGCCATCAGTCGGCAGTCCGTTTCAGCAGGCCTTGAGTACGAGGACGGTCCTGCCTACTAGGCAGCGCTCCTGTATCGGTAGAGAAGGGCAAAAAAAACGGGTGACTGCCGGCGCGGCGGTCACCCGTTTACTTATTTCAGGAATCGAGATCAGAAGCGGAATTCGACGCCGACAGAGAGCATGGACACGTCGACTTCGTCGAGTTCAAAAAGCTCATACTCACCGCGCACGCGCACGGGTCCCAGGCCAAAACCCACACCGACGCCGTAGCCGATGTCTGAGTCGTCCTCAACCGCCGAAAGGTCATCAATGGCGAGCTCGGCTTCCCAATCGATATAGCCAACTTTGGCGAACAGGTCGATGGGTCCGGCGTTAATACCGGCCACGCCCCACAGCTGGATAGCCGTCGTATCAATCGTCAGCTGCTCATCGAGGACATCAATTTCCGGCTGGCCAAAGTCCACGTAGCCCGCTTCGATGCCCAGGTCGATCACCGGCAGGTCAAAGTGGTAGCCGCCGAACACCTTAAACGCGGTATCGTCTTCGTCGATGCTGTCCGGCACGCCGGGAACCGGCGGAAGGTCGCCGTCGAGATTGGCTTCAACGGTTGCTCCACCGACACTGCCGCCAATGTAAAAACCGCTGTCGGCGTATGCCGGTGCTGCGAGGAGTGCAGCAGCACCCGCCACGCCTAGAAGTTTTCCGCCAAATTTCAGTAGGTTATAAAACATAGTGGTGAGCCCAAGTAAGAATGTTGGCGGAGTTTTGCAGGGATGCACGGTACGGGCCGTGAACTGGTTCACGCCATTAATGTGGTTAAAACACAACAAAAGCGGGATGCTCGAGTCGAATCGGTCCAGCAGCAAGGCTAGGATGCGCGTCGTCCACGATATTCAACGACAGGGAGATCCTGATGCGCTACCTGATACTTTTGTTGCTTGCAGCTCTCGCGGGCAGCGCCACGGCCGCAGAAGCGTTCCGTACG
>CAZFVT010000033.1:1579-15819 GCA_964522355.1 uncultured Woeseiaceae bacterium
GGGCTACGGTCCGGCCATACCCGTCGCCGACAAGGATGTTCCCGTCGACACCGCCCGGCAGTATCGATTGGTCTTCGACGCCGCGGCCGGTGCCGAGGATGCCGATTCGCTGAACCGCGAATTCGAAAGCGTTGCTCGGTTCATGAATATGCAGGCCATGAACGGTGTACCGGCGAAGAATCTCGATCTCGCGGTGGTTGTACACGGCGCTGCGCTGTCGGCAGTGTTGAGTAACGATGCCTATCGGCAACGCTTCGGGCGGGACAATCCCAGCCTTGAGCTGATCCAGAAGCTGGCAGCGGCCGGGGTCGGCATCTATGTCTGTGGCCAGTCGATGGGGTTTCGCGACATCACTAAAGGTGAGCTGTCGGATGTGGCAAAGGTGGGTCTGTCGGCGATGACGTTGCTCACAACACATCAGATCGACGGCTATGCTCTCATCCCCTGAGCCTGGGTCACCAACCGTTCTCAAAGACAAGCCTTGCAATCGGCGATAACGCTACCACGCTGAACAGGTCGTATTTTCAGGAGCACCCGGTGTCGCCGAGCACACCAGCGCAGCGTTTACGCCACTACAGCAAACACAGCAATGCGCTGCATCAACGTTACCAGGAGGGCGGTGGCGCTCGAGAGGGCTATAGCCGGCTGATCGCGCTGCAGGAGGCCTACTTTCTGCCGCTTTATGACGATCTCCGGGATCGTCCGGGGTTCGACGCCGCGATCGACTTCGTGGTTGCTGACCTTACGGGGACTGGCATCGCGAAACGTGATCGAGATCTCGAGAAGGTCGTGCCGCTGATGAGCCGCTTGCTGCCGTCACGCGCCGTCGCGATCCTTGCGGACGCTATGGAGCTCAATGCCTTCGTGTTGGAGATCAACCTCGAGCTCGAAGTCGAGCTGAGAGAATGCCTGACGCGCGGGTCGCCCGTGTCCGAAAGGGATTATTGCCTGGCGAACCGTGCGGTATCGAGCGTCGAGGCATTCCGACGAATCATGGAAATGACGCGCGAGGCCGGAGAGGCGCTGGACCACGTCATTCGTCTGCCAATGATTCACTCGTTGATGCGCGGAATGCGGCTGCCGGCGCGTATGGCGGGATTCGGTGACCTGCATGCCTTCCTCGAAAAGGGTTACGCCACATTCACCGCGGTAGAGGATGTGCCCGACTTTCTCGATACCGTGGAAGCACGGATGAGTGAGATTTTCGAGCGGGTTTTCCTTGCGCCGGAAGGGGAGTTGGCGACGTCTCCTGTTCCATACCTCGGCGTAGCGGCAGAAGACGAGGCTCCACGTTAGCGGAACCCCGACGCCGCAATCGCGATCCTGAGGCTGGCATTGATAGAGATACCGGGCACTGACGTAAGCCGATGAGGCAGGCCGGCTGACTAACGAGCAGTTTGCCGGCGGGCTTGCGTGCTGCGCCCGCAAATTCGCTGCCGGCACGCGGCGAGCGTTAGGAATGGCGGCCGGCGAGGGTAGCTGATGGTGCCGATAATTCGTTATAATTCACGTTCGATAATGTCTTTAAGTGACTGTAGATAATGAAATTTAAATGTACGTCATTTTGTTTGGGACTGATCCTCGCCTGCAGCGTAAGCGTGGCCCAGACCGACGACGACCGTCGGGCAAAACAGGCCGAGCTGGACGCCGCCTGCGAGGCTGCACGGCAGCAGGCCATTGCTGCAGCCAAGGCTGAGTACATAGAAGAGTGTGTGGAAAAAGAGATGCGCCCGGATCGTGCCGCTTGTGAACGCTTCTACGCCAACTACGGGGAAAGGGCAGGAAACCGTCCGCCGCTTTTCTATGATCTGGATGCCTGCGTCGTCGCGCAGGAGTTCCGCACCAGCTACCGCTCAACGAACTCCTGCGTCGTCGCGCAGGAGTTCCGCACCAGCTACCGCTCAACGAACTAGCCAAACGAATTAGCCAATAACCTCTTCGGCTATCGAATCGATCGGCCGAAAACCTGCACGCCCGTTCGTTGGGTGTCCAATGGAAGGCCGGGCCTTTGCCTGTCTGACTTCGGCAAGGGACCCCGAGCGGGACTATTCCCGCGGCGTGCCAGCTTCCGCCGCTTCCGCGACAATCGCATCTCCGCTGGCGGCAGCGACGCTGAGCAGCCCGTTGGCATTGATGGACACCGCAGCCTCGCCGTCCAGAATCTCCAGCATTTTGCGCTCAAGCGACATCAGGGGCTCCGGGCAGGCCATCATCGTCACTGCCAGCTGGCTGGCCGTCAGCCTGTCTCCTGACAGGCCGTAGCCGCCTGACAGCGAGTTGCAGCCCGCGCTGCCCGTGAGCATGCCGTCGGCGGAGAAATTCAGTGCCGCGCGTGCGCCTTCCGGAACCGACTCGCCTGCGATGCTCCGTATGGTCCAGTTCGTTCCTGCAAGTTCCACGGTTTCTGCTGTTGGCTTTGCAATGAGGGATTCGCCGTTCTGCCCGGTGATCACCAACAGTCCCTCCGAGTTAAAGGAAATGTCTGCCGTGTCGGCCAGAATGCCAAGGAAGCGGCGCTCCAGTTCGTTCAGCGGCTCAGGACAGGCCATCATCGTCACCGCCATCTGGCCTGCAGTAAGCTCTTCGCCCGTCAGGCTGTAGCTGCCGGAAAAGGCGTTGCAGCTGGTATTGCCGGAGAGCTGGCCGTCTGGACCGAAGTTCAGCGCCGCCCGCGAGTCATTGCCAACGCTGTCGCCGGCAATGGTCACAATAGTCCATTGCGTTCCAGCCAGGGAATCCGACTCATTGCCTGACGTTGCCTCACCGGCGACGCGCACCAGCAGCAGGGAACCCATGTCCAGCGTGCTGCCGGGCGTGGCGGGAACGACCGGGTAGACCGTATCTGTCGTCCACATCAGCCGCTCGCCGGGATCGCGAATTTCTGCGTGCACGGCATAGCGCATACCGTCACGAAGGTCGCTGCGATTCGCCTGCAGTTCGAATGCAATTGGCACCTGTTGGCCTTCGGTCACCAGGGACTGGCGCGTGATCTCGGTAGCGGCGACGTCGGCAAGGGAGACATCGGTCAGGACGATCTCGACGCGGCTTCCCGCGGGCAGCGCAATGCGCTCCCGATAGGCAACGGAACCCGAGACGGTAAGGGTTGCTCCCTGGGCTTCTGCCGGCGGCGAATCCGTGCCGCTCGAACAGGCGCCGAGGGCAAGGGAGATAGACAGCATCGCCGTCCAATAGGCTTTTCTTTCCATGTCAGTTTTCTTCAGCTTTGGTTAAAGGCGCGTGAAACTGCCCGGGCTCGGAATTTTCGCCAGGCCCGCACGTGTTTTTCGGCCTCGCACGGCGGTTTATGGTCTACTGTAGCGCAACCGTTCGTCGGTCCATCCTGTAACCGCCAATACTAATGACAACGCCGCGAAAGTCCGGCGCCGGGCATCGCTCGATGGTGGCCGACGAGGATAATAAATCGAAGGGGTAACCGGTTTTGTATCGTCTACGTAAATTCTGTTTCCGTCTGCGTACCGTGATCGTTGGATCGCTTGTCCTTTGTGCCACGGCGTCGCCCGCCGCGGCGCTGACCTGGCCGCAGGAAATCGCGGTTGATGTCGGGACGATCGTCGTCTATCAACCGCAGCCTGAAGAACTGGAGGGCAATCGCCTGTCCGGAAGGGCGGCGATGTCTCTCGTCATCGACAGTCTCGAGGAGCCAATCTTTGGCGCCTTCTGGTTCGAAAGCACCATCGATACGGATCGGGATGCAGGGATCGCGCTGATTCGCGACGTCAGGATCACCAGCGTTCGCTGGCCTGACTCGCGGGACGCTGATGAGCAGCGCTTTACCGCGGTGGTCGAGGGCGCCGTCCCGGCGACGGGTTTTGAGATCTCGCTGGACGCACTGTCGGCGAGCCTCGATTCGGCTGACGTGGAGCGGCGCAGCCTGGAAAACCTCAACACGGACCCGCCACAGATTCTGTTCAGCGAAGAAATCGCCGTACTGCTGCTTTACGACGGCGAACCTCGCTACGCGGATATCGAGAACAGCCCCTACGAACGCGTGCTGAACGTGCCCATGGCCGTCGTGCGGCGCAAGGACAGCAGCGAATACTGGCTGACCAGTGGCAAGTTCTGGTACTCCGCGAACGATCCTATGGGGCCCTGGTCGAGCAGTACGTCGCCGCCTTCGGACCTGGTGCAAGCCATGTCATCGGTCGAAACCAGCGATGAACAGCCGGAGTCGCCGCCGGCAATCGTTACGGCCGATGCGCCTACCGAACTTATCGTTACCCAGGGTGCGCCGGATTGGCAAAGTCTGCCGGGCGGCGAACTTCTCTACGTGCAGAACACGGAGTCGCCCTGGTTACGGGAGCTCTCGACCGGCAACATGTATCTGCTGCTTTCCGGTCGCTGGTTCCGTTCGAAACAGCAGGAAGGCCCCTGGACCTTCGTCCGTCCGGATGAGTTACCCGAGAGCTTCAGCGATATTCCTCCCGCGTCAGACATTGGGGGCATTCGCGTTTCGGTCGCAGGCACCGCAGAAGCCAACGACGCCGTGATGGACGCCCAGATTCCACAGACCGCGGCAATTCGACGCGATGAGGCGACCCTGCAGGTTGAGTACGACGGTTCGCCGGAGTTCGCACAAATCGACGGCACGATGGTGTCCTACGCGGTTAACACCGGCGCCCAGGTGTTGCTCATCGACGGTCGCTACTATGCGGTCGACAACGGCGTCTGGTTCGTGTCCGCGGCTGCCGCCGGTCCCTGGCGGGTTGCCGACTCGGTTCCCCAGGAGGAGATCGACAAAATTCCGCCGACCTCGCCGGTCTACAACGTTACCCATGTGCACGTGTATCAGTCCACGCCGGAGATGGTGTACGTGGGCTACACGCCGGGCTATCTGTGGTCGTTTCCCTATTACGGCGTGCCGGTCTACGGCACCGGCTGGTACTACCCGCCGTATTGGGGCCGCTGGTATTACCCCAGGCCTCCAACCTGGGGATTCCACGTCGGTTACAACCCCTGGACCGGCTGGAACTTCGGCATGAGCTGGACGAACGGCTTCTTCTCCTTCGGTATTGGCTGGGGAGGAGGATACGGCGGGGCGTACCGGCCCTGGGGCTGCTGCGGCGGCTGGTATGGCGGGGGCTACAGGCGCCCGGTGGTCATCAATACCGGCAACATCAATATCGGTAACTCGATCAATGTCGGAAACCGACAGCAAATCAGTAACCGGATTGAACGCGGCAACGCCGCCAACCTTGATCGCGCCAGGAACAACGTCTACAACCGGCCCGCCAATCGCGACCGCGTCGCGGATCGTTCGGCGGCCGCGGCAAATCTTCGTGAGGCGAGGCCATCTACGAATCGTGCCAACAACGTCTACACAGACCGCAGCGGTAACATCGCTCGTAGTGTGGACGGGCGATGGGAATCGCGAGCCAACGGCAGCTGGCGACCGGAAGCCGGCACGGCGAACCGGCCGACCACGCAACCTTCCTTTGGCGATCGATCGCGTCCTTCGACGATGCCGTCGACGGGCAATCGTGCAAGGCCCTCGCCGTCGCCCGGGTCTTTCGATCGTTCGAGCTTCAACCGGGCGCAGTCGGCTCGTCAGAGGGGCAGCGCGCGGATGAACACCCGGCCGGCGGGAATGCACGGCGGCGGCATGCGGCGGCGCTAGTCATGCTTGCCGTCATTGTGCCCCCGGCTATGACCGGGGCCGGGTGCTGCTGCGATCCGGGTCGGAGTTAGTGCTGTCATGTCAGCCTTGATGGAGTTTGCCCGGCGCTACCGCCGGGCCGGCGCAATCACGTTATCGGCGGTCGCGCTTTACGCCTTCCTGGGCGCCGTCGTGCTGCCCTGGTTGCTGCCGCGAGTTGCCGGCGATGCGGTTCGCGAAACCTACGGCGCGGAGCTGCGAGTCGGCGAGGTTGCTCTGAACCCGTTTGTCCTGAGCCTTCGAATCGATGAGCTGGCTCTGGACGACCCGGACGGTGCACCCTTCCTGTCCGTCGACCAGGTTTTCGTCAACTTTCAGCTGAGCAGTCTTTTTCGCCTGGCGTGGACCTTCGATGAGATTCGCATCGATGGGCCGCGCATTAAGCTGAGTCGAGATGCGGCCGGCGAACTCAACGCGGCGTTTTTCGCAGCGGCAGGGTCTGACCAACCGGAAGCGGTCGAGGAAGCAGGCGATGAGGGCGGTCTGCCCAAACTCCTGATCTTCAGCTTTGCCATCAACGACAGCATCGTTGACTGGCAGGATCGCTTGCCCCCGGAGCCGGTCGAGACGCGGCTCGGTCCGGTCGACGTCAATATTCTTCAGCTCAATACGCTGCCGTCTCGTTCGGGCGAACAGTCGGTCGTGATCGCTACCGAAACCCAGGGCACGCTTAGCTGGTCGGGAAGTCTCCAGCTTAATCCGGTCCGTTTGGCAGGTCGGGCGTCGGTCAAGGGCTCACACTTCCCGCTGATTTCCGCCTATCTGCGTCACCAGATCGGTTTCGAGATCCACGAGGGGGATGCCGATCTCGAGTTCGCCTATGACTTCGAGATTGGCGCCGACGGCGGGCCGATAGCGCGAATTGACGACCTTGGGATACGCCTGTCCGGCGTGCGGGTTCGACCTTACAAAGCCGGAAGCCCTGACCAGGCGCCGGATACGGATACGCTGCAGCTTCCGCGCATCGAACTTCAGGGTGGCGAGATACTCTATCCACAGCGAACGGTCTCGGTGCGGTCCGTTGACATCGTGGACCTGGCACTCAGGGTTGCTCGCGATGCCGACGGGTTTATAAAGGATTTGCCCCGGCAGAGCGAGGCGGCGGACGACGCGCCTGCCGAAGTGATCGACGACCGCGAGCCGGCGGCGCCCTGGCGGGTTTCGCTCGACCGGTTCCTGCTGGACGGCGCTTCCGTCGACTTTCGCGATGCAACGGTTACGCCCGAAGCTCAGCTGGGCATCGAAAGCACGCGACTACGCGTGAGCGATATCAGCAATGCTGCCGACGCGGAGTTTCCGCTCGAGTTCGGGACCACCCTTACAACCGGAGGTCGTGTCACCGCCGAAGGCCGCGTGACCGTGCTGCCCGTCGCAAGCGCTGACCTTGACGTGAACGTCGATCAACTGGCTCTCTCATTGCTGCAGCCCTACCTCCAGGCGGCCGCCGATGTCAGCCTGGATTCAGGCACGCTGGGCGTAGCCGGCGCGCTCCGACATGCCCCCGATCAGCCGCTTTCGTTCTCAGGCGATGCAGCAATCAATGACCTGCTCGTCAGGGAAACTGAGGCCGGCAGTCGATTGGGCAGCTGGCGGCAGTTCAACATCGCAGGCATCGATCTGGATCTCGCCGAACGGTCGCTGGCCGTTGACCAACTCGCGTTCGACGAGCCCTACGTCGACGTGCTGATTGCGGAAGATGGCAGCATCAACATCGGTCGCGCAGGGAAGGACGAATCCGTTCAGGCGGAAGAAGCGCAGCAGGAGGTTGCAGCCGCATCGGAGCCCGGCTTCGACGTCGTCATCGGTGGCGTCGAAGTGGCCGGCGCATCGGCCCGGTTTGCCGACCTCGCCTTGCCGCTGCCGTTCGAAACGGAAATCGCGGAGCTGAATGGCAGCCTGTCAACGATATCCACGTCAAGTTCGGAGCCGGCCGAAGTGGCGCTGGAGGGCGCCGTGGATGCCTATGGGCGGGTAAGGGTGACCGGGTCCGTCACGCCGCTGGATCCGCCGCAAAATACGGATTTGCACGTGCTCTTTGAAAACGTCGAGATGCCGAAGATGTCTGCTTACACCATTCCGTTCGCCGGGCGCGAGATTGCCTCCGGCCGGCTGGATCTGGATCTCGGCTATCGCGTCGAGGGTGGCAGCCTCGTCGGGGAGAACAGCATCGTGCTCAGGGATTTCGAACTTGGTGATCGAGTCCCGCATCCGGATGCAGTCAGCCTGCCGCTGGGCCTTGCCGTCGCGCTCCTCAAGGATACACAGGGAAACATCGACATCGACCTGCCGGTTCGCGGCGAGATTAACGATCCGGAATTCAGTTATGGCGCCGTCGTGCGACAGGCGCTGACCAACCTGATCGTCAGAATTGCGGCTTCGCCTTTCGCGCTTCTGGGTAACCTGCTTGGCGTCGAAGCGGACGAGCTCGAGTACCTGTCCTTCGATTTCGGCCGGCGTGACCTGTCCCCGCCTGAACGAGAGAAGGCGCTGAAACTCGCGGAGGCGCTCGCGCTCCGCCCGGAGCTGGTGCTTGAGATTCCGCCCACGCTCGACGAAGAGGCGGATCGGACGGCGCTAAAAGCCGCGCAGCTCGACGCAATCGTCGACGAGCGTTTGGCCCTTCCAGCGGACTCTGACACTGCCGCTGCCGATCGGCGTATGACGGTGCTCGAATCGATCTACGAGGAAACGTCGGCCGAGGAGACTGTTGCCGATGAGTTGGAAGCGCTGCGGGCTGAGTTCCTGCAGGTGCCGGAAGGCTCGCCCGACGGAGCGGAACCGCGCTTTGACGCGCTGGCCTATTCGGCAGCGCTGGAGCGGCGCCTCGCGGAGCAGCAGCAGCTCGACGAGAACGCGATGTCGTCGCTCGCAGGCGACCGGGCTGAGACGGTGCGACAGGCCATTCTCGCCATTGACACGGCGCTCGACGCACGGATAGTTTTCCCCGATTCAGAGGTTGCATCGAGTGACGATGCCGATCGGGTGCGAATGCGAGTTGCGCTATCAGCAGGGCAGAAGTGATTAGAGTGTCAGAGCGGGTTCCAGGAGAACGATCTCGCACCGGAATCAGTATCCGGGTCGCCGGGTCCCGTTCGGCAAGCCTGGCCATGGCAGTGTTCATGCTGTTGGGTACTGCCTGCGGCATCCTGGTTGGCGAGGCCGATGCGGTGCCGGGCATCGGCTATGACTGCGGCGAGCTCGGTGATGCGACCTTTTACCCCGCCGAAGGCGAATCCGCCGAGCTGGTCATCGGCGTGAATCGTTATCCACTTCGCCAGGAGCGGGCAGCTTCAGGTGCCCGCTACAAGGGACCGGACATCGAGTTCTGGAGCCGTGGCACGGAAGCGATGCTGGTGCTCGGTCTCAAAAATGCCACTTGCCGGCAGCAGGCCGCCGGTTAGCGTTGCGGTGACGGCCGCTCAACGCTTAATGCCGGACGCATCGAGATGACGGACCCTGCTGCTTCCCGCGGGAGTGTGCTGGTCAGGCTCGCCAGAGAACCTCTTGTGCACTTTCTGCTGCTCGGCGGACTGCTGTTTCTTGTCTACGCGCGCATAGATTTGGATGAGGCACCGGCAATAGAGGAGATCGTCATCGACGAGGATCGCCTTGCAATGCTCGTTACCCGCTATGAGCGAACCTGGCAGCGCAAACCGACCGATGCGGAGCTCGTTGCCGTTATAGATGCCTGGGTGCGCGAAGAGGTGCTGTATCGCGAAGGGCTGGCACTGGGTCTTGATCGGGGCGACCCGGTGGTGCGTCAACGCATCGCTCAGAAGATGGATTTCATTTCCGAAGGCGTGGTGCAACCGCCGGACGATGAGGCGCTGGAGGCCTGGCTGACGGAAAACGCCGAAGGCTATCGGCGCCCGCCGCAGTTTGCCTTCGAGCAGGTCTTCGTCAATCCCGAGCGCCGCGGCGAGGACGCACTCCCGTTCGCCGAAGCTCAGCTTGAGACACTTCGATCAGGCTCCGGAACGGCGAACCAGGTTTCCGGCGACCCGACACTGCTGCCTTTGGTTATCCCTTTGTCGGGTGAGGATCAGATTCTGAGGACCTTCGGTAACGAATTTGCCGGCCAGCTGGGAGACCTTCCCGTCGGTGAATGGGCGGGGCCCGTCTCGTCTGCGTTCGGCCTGCATCTCGTCCGCGTTACGCAGGCGGAGCCCTCGCGGATTCCACCGCTGGCGGAGATCCGTGAGCCGGTTATGCGTGACTGGCTGAGCGCCGAAACCGAGGCGGTACAGGAGTCGCTTTATCGCGCGATGCGGGATCGCTATTCGGTTCGGCTGGCGTTCGACAGAGCAGAGGCGGGCGCGGAGTCGCCGCCTTGAGAATCCTGCTCGTCGCTATCCTCGGCGCAATAACTCTGAATACGGCGACCGCCGATGTTTTCCGACCCGCCTACCTCGAGCTGCGGGAAACCAGCCAGAACCGATACGAGCTTACCTGGAAGGTGCCGGCGCTCGGCAGCGGCGAACGATTATCGGCTTACGTTGACCTGCCCGAATCGGTCGTGCGCCTCGATGAGCCTCGCGTGATTATTCATGACGGTGCGTGGGTGGAGCGTTACCGAATCGAAGCGCCGTCCGGTTTGGCCGGCGAGACGCTATCGATTACCGGCCAGGCAACCGGCGTCACCGACGTTATCGTTCGGGTCGAGGCGGCGGATGGCAGTGTTCAGGTTGAACGCCTGCCGCTGGAGAAACCCTGGTTCACCGTCCGGGCGCCAGCCGGCCAGGGGGAAATCGCCTGGTCGTATTTCGTACTTGGCGTGGAACACATTCTGATCGGTATCGATCACCTGCTTTTCGTGCTTGCGCTGCTGCTGATCGTGCAGGGGCCGCGCCGAATCATCGCAACGGTCACGGCATTTACCGTGGCGCACAGCATTACCCTGGTCGCTGCCAGTCTCGGCTGGGTGAGCGTGCCTGGTCCACCCGTGGAGGCGATCATCGCTTTGAGCATTGTTTTCGTTGCGGCGGAAGCGTTGCAGGGCCTGCGCGGCAACCCGGGCCTGACCTTTCGTGCACCCTGGATTGTTGCGTTCAGTTTTGGCCTGCTTCACGGGCTCGGCTTCGCGGGCGCACTGGCCGAGATCGGCCTGCCGCAGATTGCGATTCCACTGGCATTGCTGACCTTTAACGTCGGCGTCGAGGTGGGCCAGCTGATATTCGTTGCTGTCGTTCTAACGACCTTTGCGATCGCCGGTCGCCTCTGGCGGCGTCCGGCAGGTTGGCTGCTGCCGACGACCGCCTATGCGATCGGCAGCGTTGCCGCGTTCTGGACCATAGAACGGGTTGCCGGTTTCTGGATGTAGGCCGCAGACAGTCTGGCAGCGTTGGTTCGTCCGGTAGTCCCTTCTTTGCTAAAGGCCCGTCATGGCCATCCGAACTGTGATTCAGTTGTCGGCATTTACCAGAATCTGCCGGGTGATTGGCGTTCTCAGATCTTTAGTTAAAACCCCAGTCTTCCCGCCATTTGCAGTGGTCTTTTTTGTGATCTGCGCCGCGCTGCATTCGCCTCTCCGGGTGCACACTGCCATGACTCATTGACAACGGCACGGCCCCCAAGAGGGCTACCTGAAACCACCGGTCTCGAGTTTCTTGACCAGGCAGCGGGGTTATCATGATGAACCATCTACTGGGCGTTACGCCCTGGCCAGTTCTGTCGGCATTGCTTTGGATAGCATTTGCCGTGACGGCTTTGTTCCTGGCCCGACCTACAGCGCACAACGCGATCAACGGGGTTGCGCGAACGCTTGGCAACGCGTTTCGCTTCGCGTCGAAGGCGGTCAGCCGTTCGGAGGCGCAGCTGGACGAGCGCAACCGTGAGGTGCTACTCGCCGCGGGCCGCGAGGCCAAGGAGCGAGTCATCGAGCGTGAGTTCGATCGAATCAACGAGACTGTCCACAAGGACCTGGCGAAGTACGCGTCCCTGCACCGGACCTTGAGTGAGTCCATCGAGCGGGTCGAAACCGATCACCAAGAGTCCGTCGATGTGCCGCCGGATCCGCCCGGCTGGGTCAAGGCGGTCGAGGCCGTCGCCAGGATCGACGAGCGCGAAAGCCGCGGACAGGTTGGCGACGTGCTTTCAGATATTCACAAGTCGCTGGTCAAGGCTCACCAGCAGGCGCTCACCGCCTATCGTGAGTCGAGTGCCAAGCGTCATTCCCTGCTGCGCAAGATGCAGCCCGAGTGGCGCTTGATCCAGCAGACGCTGTCAGAAGTCGGCAAGAACGTGGATAGCCTGCTCGTCCGGTCTCGAACGATTGATCGTCACATGCAGGAGTACGAGGACATCGTCGGCAATCAGGATCGCGCCGTGTCGATTCTTTCTTCCTCGTCGCTGGTGAACTTCTTCGTTTCCGCCCTGGTCATGTGTGTCGCGATCGGCGGCGCAACGATCAACTTTTCACTCATCGCTCGTCCTATGGCGGAGATGGTCGGTGGAACCAACCTGATCGGCGGCTTTCGCACGGCCGACATTGCCGCGCTGGTCATCATCATGGTGGAGATCTCCATGGGACTTTTCCTGATGGAGTCCCTGCGAATCACCCGGCTGTTTCCCGTGATCGGCGCATTACCCGACAAGACGCGCATCCGGATGGTCTGGATCACGTTCACCATCCTGTTCCTGCTGGCGAGCGTCGAAGCGGGTCTTGCCTACATGCGTGAGGTCCTGCTGCACGACGAGCTGGCCACCGCCGCTATTCTTCGCGGCGACGGCATCACCGCGGCGGCGACCAACGAATACATGTGGATCACAACTGTTGCTCAGATGGGTATGGGTTTCATACTGCCGTTCGCGCTGGTGTTCGTCGCGATTCCGCTCGAGACTTTCGTGCAGTCGATGCGCACGGTGCTGGGGATGCTGGCAATCGGGTTCCTGCGGTCGCTGTCCTCCCTGCTGCGCATGATCGGCAACTCGTTCTCGCAGCTGGGCAAGCTGGCCATACATCTGTACGACCTGCCGCTCTTCATCCCCATCTGGTTTATCAGCCGCGGCGGTATTGGTGAGAAAGAACCGGAGCCGTCGGGCTTCAAGGAGGCACGATCATGAGAGCGATAGCCCTGATTCTTTCAGCCTGTTTGCTCACCGCCTGCGAGCGCGGTCAGCAAACCAACAACGGCGTATACATGCTGCTCGATACCTCGGGGACCTATCGCGAGGAACTGACGAAGGCCGAGCAGATTGTTCGCTACACGCTGTCACGACTTGAACCCACCGACAGCTTTGCCGTAGCGCGTATCGACACTGCCAGCTTCAGCGAGAAGGACATTGTTGCCAAGGTATCGCTCGATGACCGGCCGAGCCAGGTGAACCAGCAGAAGCGGGCGTTCGCCGAGCAGGTACACAGTTTCGTCGAAGACGCCAACGCCTCGTCCTACACCGACATTACCGGCGGTATGCTCCAGGCAATCGAGTACCTGAACGAGAAGGGTACCGGCGCCAAGACAATCCTGATCTTCTCGGATCTCCAGGAAGACCTGCAGGCCGGCTACGTGCGCGACATCGATCTGCCGCTTGCGGACTTCAACGTCATTGCGCTCAACGTGACCAAGCTGCGCTCGGATAACGTCGACCCGAGGGAGTATCTCACCCGGCTCGATCAGTGGCAGTCCCGCGTGGAAGGAGCCGGCGGCCACTGGCGCGTTATCAATGACCTGGACACGCTGGAGGGCCTTCTCTAGCGACAGCTATATCGTCTGCGGCACCGGGTCCGGTAGGAGCCGGTGCCGCAAAGTGCGTACAATGCGTCCGGTATTCAATTCAGGACCGGGCTCACCACATGAGCGAAGAAATCCAGGGTGTAGCGCTCACCGAAGTTCCCACCAACGCCCAGCGCCTGTTTGTGCGCTATCTCATGGCGACCCTGATCGATCTGACCTTGCTGAACCTGTTCGACGAGTACTGGTCGGCGGTGACGATTGGTTCTTTTTCGGTCTCGATACTTGCGGCGGTGCTGTTACAGGTGTTGCTCAAGGCGACGCTTGCGCTCGAGCACAAGGTTGCGATGTTTTTCAACGCGAAGTCCGGCGGCTTCGCCAAGCTAATGCGTTACTTCAGCGCCTGGCTCATCCTCTTTGGTTCGAAGTTCGTCATGCTGGGGGCCATTAACCTGGCGTTCGGCGATGAGGTCGTGTTTGGCGGGCCACTGCACGGTGTCGTTGCATTCATACTCGTCGTCGTAGCGATGCTGGTGGCCGAGGAAGCGATCGCGCGGTTCTACCGACGACTCGCACGCTGATCCACGTTCATTCGGCTATGCGAAAGCCCAGCCGGATCAGTTCGGCCAGGGCGCGGATGTGGAAAACTCTCAATGGGCGGCCTAGACTCGGTCGTCGAACAAGAATCCATTAAGCGGCCGCCTGAGCCGCGCATGGGTAAAAATCCGGGGAGGGAACAATGAAGACATCTTTGAAACTGTTGGCGGCGCTGTGTGCGCTCGGTGTAGCCGGTATGGCGCAGGCCTGGGATCCAAAGGAGGCTGAGGAACTCGACGCCAAAGCCCAGGAAGCTCGGGCTGAAATGCTGGAGAAGGATTCGGACATGAGCCGCTTCT
>CAZFVT010000034.1:0-15613 GCA_964522355.1 uncultured Woeseiaceae bacterium
GGGCTTCCCGGCAACGGAATATCTAGGTCAAACCTCGGCATCTGGCCAACTGGAAGCACGGTGGCAGATGAGCAAGCGCTGGGGCGTCGTTGGCTTTGCCGGCGCGGGCTACGTCGGCAGTTCATTCAGCGATATTCGCGAGTACGAACCCATCCCAAGTTACGGTGCCGGACTCCGCTTCATGGTGCTTGCCTCCAAGCGGATCAATATGCGGCTCGACTACGCGCGATCCACCGACAGCGATGCCATCCACTTCTCCGTGGGTGAAGCTTTTTAGACCGGTCGTAAAATTACAGTAGAATCAACGTTTTCGCGCTTCAATACCACAGACTCTGTACTGTCAAAACTGCGACCCCGACCCCATAACTCCTTGATCCGGCAGGCGATGATTGCCGGCAATTCCCAAGGAGGTTGTTATGGACCGGTTGGCTCCACTGAAACTGTTGTTTCCGCTGACAGTGATCGCTGTCTTCGCCTACCTCACTGCTTACACCGTGCAAAGCGGCAACGTCGCCGTCGAACGCACGCTCGGCAAGATCAACCACACCGAGCAGTTGCAGGGGCTGAACTTCAAAGCGCCCATGCTGACAACCAAGCAGGAGTTCAGCGCCAAGGAGATCGCCATCGATATCGACGATCTCAAACCGAAGGCCGCTGACAACCTGTCGCTGCGGGACCTCGACGTGTCGGTCTATTACCGGGTGCCTCCGGAGCGCATCTCGGAGCTATACGTCAAGTACGCGGCGTCGGCGGTACGAGGCCCCAACGGGATCTGGCTGCCGGCTTACGGCCTGGTGATTCGCGAGGCCCGTGCGGCGATCTACGAGAAGGTCTCCGAGATTGACAGCCTGCAGCTGCACAAGCAGCGCGAGCTGCTGCAGAACGAAGTGCTGACCGAGCTCCAGGGCCGGCTAGAGAAATCTGACCAGGGCGACATCTACATCACGCGCGTGGTGGTGCGGGCGCTGAACACGGACCCGAGCATTGAAGCCGCGATTCGCGAAGCGGTTGAGGCCGAGAAACGTCTCGAAGCGAAGCAAGTGCAGGTCGAGATCGCCCGGAAAGACGCTGAGATTGAGATTGAGCGTGCCAAGGGTATTGCCGAGGCCAACAGCATTATCAACCGCAGCCTGACGGCCGAATACCTGCAGCACGAGATCAACCAGGCGCTGCACGAGTTTGCCGAGAACGAAGGCAGCGTGGTGGTGATCCCCGCCAACATGCAGGGCTTTGATCTGATTCTCGACTCGAGCTCACTGCAGCGCTCGGCGGCCGTCGAATCGCCCTGACGGGAGGCTGATCAGACACGCTGGTAGCACAAAACGACCCAAGCGCCCCGGATCGGCCCGACACGCCGATTCGGGGCTTTTTTAGGCTCTCTGGAATTGGCTGCCGCTGGCCCCTTGAAGCCCGTCACATTAACCCCATAGAGACTGTAACGGTTTGCAACAAAACGGATTTTTGCCACGATTTCGTGGATAATCGTCACATACGGTGTGGCTCGGCCTGCGGTCGTCCACGCCATTTTTTTGTGCGGGGGCGACTAAGCTTGAGTCGAAACGCATGAGAAAGTTAGTCAAATTGCTGCACAGCGTGGGGGCCATTGGCCTCACCGGTGGACTCGCTACCTATATGGTGGCGCTCGCAGCAGGACCGGAAATGTCGGATATTGAGGCCTATGCGGCGCTTAGGCTAAGCCTCGATGCCGTGTCGTCGAAAATTATTGTGCCGTCGCTGGGTTTGACGATCGTCAGTGGCGTCATGGCGCTGGCCGTGCACTATCCATTCTCGGAAGCACCCTGGGTATGGATCAAAGCGCTGTCCGGGCTGCCGCTGTTTGAAGCAACCCTGGCCCTGGTCGACGCGCCGGCGCGGGATGCGGCCATCGCTTCGGCGCAGGCGGCCGCTGGTGAGATTGGGCTTGCGGAACTGGCACTGGCGGTCGAGGACAGCTGGGGCGGCTGGACGGTACTGCTGATCCTCTGCGGCGCGAATGTTGTATTTGGAGTTTGGAGACCGTTATTCGGTAAGAAAATAGAGCGATAGTTCCAGTTATTGACGCCGGGGGGCGATGAACTAAACGGGACAGATCAGGAAACGGTTTACATGGCTGACAAAACGCTCGCCCACGAAGTGGACCTGCGCAAATTCTTCGTCTTCTTCCGGACTATTCTGGGTCCGGAGAAAAAATTCTACTGGCTGGCCGTGGTCTACGGCATTGGCATCGGCGTGCTGTCGCTCGCGACGCCGATCTCTGTGCAGATGCTTATTAACACGGTGGCAAACACCGGGCTGACTACGCCGCTGATCGTGCTGACGGTCACGCTGTTCGTTCTGCTCCTGATTGCGGGCGGCCTGAACGCCATGCGCATCCACCTGATGGATCTTTTTGCGAGGCGTTTCTACGCCCGCATGGTGTCCGAGATCTCCCTGCGCTCGGTTTATGCGCTCAACCCCTTCTTCCAGGACTACAAGATGGGGGCGCTGTTCAACCGCTATTTCGACATCATCATCGTGCAGAAGACGCTGCCAAACCTGCTGGTTGGCGGCTTCACGATTGTGCTCCAGGCAGCCGTCGGCTTTATCCTGGTGTCGCTGTACCACCCGCTGTTCCTGGTCTTTAACCTGGTGGTCGTGACGCTGATCTGGCTCATCTGGATCATCTGGGGCCGTCGCGCGATTCGCAGCGCTATTGGCCTTTCGCACAAGAAGCACGCCGCGGCGGCCTGGCTCGAAGGTCTTGGCGATTCCAACGGCTTCTTCAAATCCCAGCGGCATATCCAGGAAGCCATTGGCCGGACGGACGCCGTGACGTCCGACTACGTCGATCAGCACGCCACGCACTTCCGCCATCACTTTGCCCAGACGCTGTCCTTCCTGTTCATTTACGCGGCCGCCAGCGCCATGCTGCTTGGCCTCGGTGGCTGGCTGGTCATCCAGGGCCAGCTGTCGCTCGGCCAGCTCGTCGCCGCTGAGCTGGTGCTGTCCGTCGTCTTCGTCGGCATCTCGCAGATGGGCATTTACCTCGCCTATTTCTATGAGCTCTGCGGCGCCGTTGACGAACTGTCGCTGTTCCTGATGGTGGAGCAGGAGGAACCGGACTCCGGCAAGGACGACTATCACGGCGATGGCACCCTGGAATTTGTCGGCGCCAGCGGTAACGCCCGAGGCATTGTCGCCACCATGGATTTCCAGATTCCCGGCGGCGCGCGAGTGATGGGCGCTGCGGAAACGCACGGTGTTCAGGCCGAACTGACCGACTTCCTGAAGCGTCACGAACCGCCCGAGACCGGCTACGTGACCCTGGGCGGTATTGATATTCGTGGCATCCGCGCGCACACCCTGCGGCAGAAGATCATCGTGCTCGACCAGCCGAATGCCATCGAGATGACGATCCGCGAATACCTCCAGCTAAGCGGCGAAGACGTGTCCGCAAATACCATCGTGGACGTCGTGGAAACCGTGGGCCTTGAATCGGCAATTGGCCATCTTGAGGAAGGCCTCAACACCCGAATCGCGTCGACCGGCTGGCCGCTTACCATTACCGAGACCATGCAGCTGAAGCTGGCGTCGGCGATTATTGCGAGGCCGAAGGTGCTGGTCTTGAACGAGCTTTTCGACACCTTGAGCGACAAGGTCCTCAAGCGCTCGCTGGACAAGCTGCAGTCGGAAGCCGGGACGACCATTATTTACTTCACGGGTCGCAACCACCCGCTTGGCTTCACGCAGTACCTGTTCCTCGGCCAGCAGGAGCAGACGATCTACAAGAGCTTTGACGAGTTGGTGAATCGTTGCAACGATCGTTCATCGCAGCGCGATGCGCCTGAGGAGATAGCGGTTGACCTGCCTCCAGCGGTAGCTTCGGAGGAAGTGCGATGAGTGCCCTCAACACGATTCACGCCGACCAGTTCACGACTTTGCAGCGGCAGTACCTGCCGCGGATCTTCCGCGCGGTGGGCTGGATGCTGTTCCTGTCAGTCGTGGGCATTGCACTGTTTCTGGTCTTCGTGCCCTGGGTACAGACCACCCAGGGCGCAGGCACGGTGACGGCGCTGGACCCGAACGACCGGCAGCAGAACATCAACGCGCTGGTGCCGGGACGCATCCAGGAGTGGTACGTCCAGGACGGCAGCCACGTGAACGTCGGCGATCCTATCGTTCGCATCATCGACAACGACGAGCAGCTGCTCGAGCGACTCGACGCAGAGCGCCGCCAGGTAACGGCCAAGATGTCTGCTGCCGAGACGGCGCTGTCGACCGCAGAGATTGATGAAGCACGCATGCGCGGCCTTTTTGAAGAAGGCCTCGCCTCCCGACGGGAGTTCGAGCAGGCGCGACTGCGAGTCGAGGAGCTGCGGGGTCGAGTTGCCGAAGCGGCCGCCGAACTGTCGCGCGTAGACGTCAATATCTCGCGCCAGTCCGTGCAGATTGTTCGGGCACCGCGCGACGGTACGATCCTGCGCGTCAATGCGGGCGCTACCGCCACCTTTGTGAGCACCGGAGACATTGTCGCTACGTTCGTACCGGACAACGTCGAGCGCGCGATCGAGCTGTTCGTCGATGGCCGCGACGTGGCGCTGGTGCACCCCGGCGCGCAGGTGCGCCTGCAGTTTGAGGGCTGGCCGGTCGTGCAGTTCAGCGGCTGGCCGTCGGTTGCCGTTGGCACCTTCGGCGGCGAAGTCATTGCCGTAGACCCTTCAGCGCAGACCAGCGGCCGTTTTCGCATTCTTGTTGTCGAAGACAAAACGGACCCGCATCCGTGGCCGGACCAGGCCTTTGTTCGATTCGGCTCCAAGGCGCGAGGCTGGGTGCTGCTGCAGCAAGTTCCTGCGGGCTATGAGATCTGGCGTCAGTTAAATAATTTCCCACCGGATTTCCCCAACACGCCGACCTCGCAGGCCGCCGAGGCGGAAGCCAACCAATGACCTGGCGGGTCGTCATTGTCTCGCTGGTGCTCATTGCCAGCCTTGGCATTGCACAGGCGCAGGAATCGGCCCGGCCGCTGGAGCCCGCCGAGGTGCTTGCCTCGTCCGAGATCCACTTTCCGCGCATCCTGCAGAGCCTCGCGCAGCGCAGTGCCGCCGAAGGCGACGCGCTTGCGGCACTCGGCGCCTTCGACCTGGTATTCGGTGCCGACGGCTTCAGTCGCGTCTCGGGCTTCTGGGACGGCTCCGTAGTGACGGGAATGGCCAGCCAGCGTTTCCGCAACAACGGCGGCGGCGTCTATGCAGGTTACCGCCTCTCCGACGGCGAGTTTCCAATCTACGAAGACCAATACTTTACGAATTCAGGCGGCGAACTGACCGTCGGCGTGCTCTTCTCCCTGCTTCGCGATCGACAGATCGACAGCGACCGATTTGGCATTCGCGACACGGAACTCACCGTTCTTGAAGCGGATCAGGACGTGCTCCTCACCAAGATCGGCGTGCAGCGACGGGCGATTGGAGCGTACTGGCAGTGGGTTACGATGGGCCGCAAGCTCGCCGTCTACCGCAACCTGCTGGAAATCGCCGAGTTACGTGAGAGTGGCCTCGAAGAGCAGGTCCGCCGCGGCGCCCGCGCCGAGATTTTCCTGGTTGAGAACAGCCAGAACCTCGTCCGACGACGCTCGCTGGTTGCCGCCGCGGAGCGCGACTTCGAGGTTGCTGCCAACGACCTGGCCTTCTTTTATCGCGACGGTGACGGCCTGCCCCGGTTGCCGGGCGCGGATCGCCTGCCACCGTTCGACAACGAGCGCCTGACCGTGCCGCCTCGTATGGAGATGGCCGCGGCCACCGACGCACTATTGAAGCGCCCGGAACTGGCGATACTGCGGGCCACGATACAGCGCGTACAGAACCGCCTCTCGCTTGCCGAGAATGCCCTGAAGCCCAGGTTGGATCTAAACGTCGAGGTCGACCATGACTTCGGCGGCGTCGCCGAAGGCGGCATCTCCCGCGACAGTACCGACACCAAGGTCGGCTTTACCTTCTCCGTGCCGCTGCAGATGCGGTCCGGCCGGGGCCAGGTCTATGCGGCCGAGTCTGAACTGGGCGCCCTGCGCCTGGAGCAGCGGCTGCTGCAGGACGAGATCGAGATCGAGGTGCGGAATATCCTCGCGTCGCTGAACGGCGCAGAGCGGCTGCTTATGCTGGCCTCCGAGCAGGTCGGCCTTGCTCGCCGCATGGAGGAAGCCGAGCAGCGCCGCTTCGACAGCGGTGCGAGCGACTTCTTCCTCGTCAATATTCGCGAAGAGACTGCGGCCAACGCCGAGATCGAGTTTCATCGGGCGCGCCTTGACCGCGAGCTGGCGCTGGCCGACTATCAGGCGGCAACGGTTGACCTGAACCGCCTCGGAATTCGCGAATAGGCTGATATGTCAGAAGAGAAATTCAAAAGCTTTTCAGAGTTTTACCCGTTCTATCTCAGCGAACACGCGAACTCGAGTTGCCGCGGCCTGCACTACATTGGCAGCTCGCTGGTGCTGGCCCTGCTGGGTTACGTGCTGGCCACCGGCAGCTGGATGCTTCTGTGGCTGTTGCCGGTCATTGGCTACGGCTTTGCCTGGATTGGACACTTTGTTTTCGAGAAGAACCGCCCTGCCACCTTCCAGTACCCGCTGTGGAGCCTCATCGGCGACTGGGTAATGCTCAAGGATTTCCTGACCGGGCGCCTCAGCTCGGTGCATCCGGACCTTCAGAAAGATATTTAAAACAATTAATTAGGCATTTTTTCTAGAATTTTTCTCACTCTGGATCACATACCCCCGGTCTGTGAAGCGGTCGGCTGAGCCGCGCCGATTCTATCTCCATACTTGGCCCATGAACGGTTCTGGCCTCGTCTTTCCTCTGCTGGTGCCGCTGCTCTTCTGGGCCGCCTACCATTACTATCATGACCGTCACCGCCCCGAGCCGGTTGGTCACCTCATCCTGTGCATCGTCCTTGGCGCCGCGGCGGCCTATCTGAGCCGAGGCATGTACTGGTCACTGGGACTGGTGGGTCTCCGTTACGACGCGCTTGCCCTGGCGCAGGACAACCTGCCGGGGCTCTTCGTTTACGCCGTGATGGGCATAGGCCTCACTGAAGAGCTCGCCAAGCTCGTCCCCTTCCTGCTCGTCGCGATCCGCTTTCGGGAGTTCGACGAACCCATGGACGGCATTGTCTATGCCTCGTTCATCGCCCTGGGCTACGCCGTCGTCGAAAACCTGCACTTCCTGCAGTTCCTGTCGCCCGGCGAGGCGATTGCCCGCGGCTTCGCCGGACCGCTGGTACACATCGTCTTTGCGTCTATCTGGGGTTATCACATCGGCGTTGCGAAGCTCGCCGGACAAGGAACCTTTCGAGCCGCACTCATCTGGCTGCCTGCGGCCGCCCTCGCCCATGGCGTTTATGACTTCGTCGTACTGGGATTCCCGCAGCCGGGCCTGGTGGTGGCCGCCGCCATCATCGTCTCGGTGTGGCTGTGGCGGCTCCATAAACTGCGTGTGCTTGCGGAGTCACGCTAGGGGCGGCAGCTTTGCTGCGTTAACAGACCAACAACCATTCGCGTTAACGACGTCCTTGAGGGCGGCTATCGGCCAGAAGCCGAGGGTCAAAGCGCATTGGAACCAAACTCATCTAACACGTCGTCGCAATGCTCTACAAAACGGACTTCTAGATTCTCAAGCAGGCTCCATTCACGCAACGAGTAGTCGACTATGTGACGATCTGATGGCAGTTCTCCAATCTGAATAACTGCTGTCCCAGCGATCGGATCGAACGCGACGAGCCCCGAAACCCAACGTCGATTGGGCGCTCCTCGTTGAAAATCGACATTCGTGATCGTACAGACGATTTCCTGATCCTTCGCCCATCTCAAATCGTGAAAAGCGAGCCCGCCGTTGTCAGATGGGAGGCACAACAACTCCAAGCAATGGCCTTCATGGTCGATTGTCGCGAGGGATTGAATATCCGACATTAGATGTAGCCCTAGGAGACACGAGGAGCTGCAGGCTGCTTTGGGTCAGCAGCGGTCAGTCTATCGAACTGCATGTGGAGCAAGGTCCGGCTGAACTATGGCAATCAATCCGTTCCCAATGGATAGACTTCCAGAATGCCGACGTCATCGAAGAAAGAAATGAACACGTAGCCGGTACTACAACCCTCGCGAGTCTTCAGCATTGCAGTTGAATTCAGCGGGACGTCTTCACAGGTACCATCAAAAAACCAGACCGCCTGATCCTTGTCGAACATGAACGCGGCAGCGGCCGCGTTTCGAGGCTTGACGGTAACGGCTTGATCCGAATCCCGATGGCCTCTGCGTGCCATGTATTCAGCGAAACCCTTATCTGCACCAATTGCCGTCAGGAACGTCTCGTTTGTCGACAAGTAGTCGTGTGCCGGAATGCAGGCCGCGAGCTCATACACCGGCTCATCGACGTACTGAGCGGCAATTTCAGCCCTTGATCTGCAAGACGCGCCAACCTCGGCGGTCGTTGTGGCGGCAACCAAGAGAACGAGTACTCGATTCCTGTGCATGGCGTCACCTACCCGGAAGTGAAGGCCCAATACCAGTCTCTAGCTATCAGTCTAACCCAAACAAGGTCAGGCGCTGGAGACCATCGGACGCCGGATCAACTCAACCTCAGTCGGCGTGTGCAACTCGTGCACTCTCCGTCCGCTGCGCTCCAAACAGGAGCCCAACATAGCTCCTGAACTGCAGCAGCTGATTCGACAGGATCTCTGAATCGTTGAGGCAGCGGGACATGATGATGCCGCCCTCGATGACGGAGGTCAGCATATCGGCCAGCTCGGTCGTTGACTGTTCGTCCCTGAATTCATAGGCCTCGGCCGCCCGATCCAGCATCGCTGAAAAGATGCGCCGCCAGGACAGCAGGCCCTCGGCGTTCAGTTTCTGAATTTCGGGATCAAACTGGTGCGACTCGTAGGTGAACGAAGCCACAAGGCATCCCGGGTGTGCTCCCGGTAGATCGGACATCGCTTCAGCCATCAGCTTCAGGAAGACAAGCAACTGCTGCAGCGGATCGTCGGTCAGTTCGCCCGCTCGATTCTGCAGACCGCTAAAGAACGCCTCGTCCTGCTCGAGGTAACGCATGATCAGGTGCCGCGCGAGGTCGTCCTTGCCGGAGAAATGATAGAAGAAGCCGCCCTTCGTGATGCCGGCCTGACCGATGATCTGTTCGATCGAGGTTCCCGAATAGCCCCGCTCCAGGATGAGGGTTTCCGCCGTCGAGAGTATGTGTTCGCGGGTCTGCTGCCCTTTACTGCCCATTTACTGTACCTACCGTCTGGTTTTCTTCTTGACGCGTCTTTTCGACGGCCGTGAGATATCACTAATACCTATTTAAGTGACTGTTTAATATTACGAAAAATAAGAAACTCGGAAAAAAGTACCGTCCGTTCACTAGATTCACCGGGGTACCAACTCTAGCATATTCCTCACCAACCGGTCGGTTTTCACGGCCGGACTTTAGCTTAAATGGAGACTGCAGAGATGCCTACCCCTCTCGAGATTTTGCTGGACCCGATTTCCCTCGGCGTCCTGGCGATGTATGCCGCGATGATGCTTTGGGAAGCGATTGCCCCGGCGCGGAAACTGCCGAAGATAAGCGGATGGATTCCGCGCGCGCTCGGTTCTTTCGCCGTGTACTTTTACCTGTCGTCCTACCTGCCGCTGCTGTGGGACGGCTACCTGTCCCAATACCAGCTTCTGGACCTAAGCCACCTTAGCGCCGTAACGGGTGCGATGGTGGGGCTGCTCGTCTACAACGCGCTGCTCTACGGCTGGCACAGGCTCATGCACGAGTCGGACACCCTGTGGCGCGTTTTTCACCAGATGCATCACAGCGCGGAGCGTATAGACACCTTTGGCGCCTTCTACTTCAGTCCGATAGATATGTTCGGCTTCACGCTGCTCGGCAGCCTCGCCTTAACCCTGAGTGTCGGCCTGTCGCCGGCGGCGGTGACCCTGTTCCTTTTCGCGGCGATGTTCTTTGGAATCTTCCAACACGCCAACGTGAATACGCCGCAGTGGCTGGGATACTTCATCCAGCGTCCGGAGAGCCATACGATCCACCATGGCCGCGGGCTGCATCGCTACAACTACGCCGACCTGCCCATCTTCGACATCCTGTTCGGCACATTCCGGAACCCCGAGGGCTACGAGATGGAAGCCGGCTTCTACGACGGTGCGTCGGCAAGAATCGCGGACATGCTGCTGCTTCGGGACATTGCCGAAGCGCCCTCCGGAGTCGAAGCCGACCACGTTGTGAGCAAGGCGGCGTAACCCTGGCAACGGCGGAGCGAGAAGATCGCCGCTCCTACATCGCTATGGGAGCGGCTTTACATGCAGGAAGCATTTGCCGCGAAGGCCATGGATGGCCGAGAGCGGTCCAGCCGCGATTCAATGCCCGGCCCTTTGCGATATGGGGGAAAACAGGGATTAATCGCGGCTGGAAGCCGCTCCTACGGTTGTGGGGAGCAAGAAGCTTGAGCGGAACGTTACTGTCTTCTCGAGACGATCAGGACCCCAGAATCTGAAACAGCACGATCACCGCCACCAGGAAGATGATGGCGCCGATGGCCCAGGTGAGAAGGGTTTCATAGAATGCCCTGGGATTCTCCGCGATGTCGCTTGTCAGACGATAGAACTCCTCGACGTCGACACCGCCCTGCACTTCGTAGTCCGGATCGAGGATGAGCTTTTCTGCCTCAGGCCACTGCTCGTCGAGATAGACCCAGAGGCTGGGCTCGGTCATGAGAAACGGCGTCACCATGCCCGCCGTGTGCTCACCCTTCACCACCGCAGGAATGCCGTTCGCCTCGAGCAGACGCTGCTGCTCCCGAAGGTAGTTCAGATCGGTGTTTTTGGTCAGCAGCCTCAACGGGACGTCTCAGAGGCGAAAGCGACCAGGCGTATGGCTCTAGAAACGAACCAGCGCCGAGCCCCAGGTAAAGCCCGCGCCAAAGGCTTCGAACAGGACCAGGTGCCCGGGCTTGACGCGACCGTCGCGCACGGCAACGTCCAGCGCCAGCGGTACCGAGGCGCTGGAAGTATTCGCGTGCTCGTTCACGGTAACGACAACACGTTCCATCGGCATCGAAAGCTTCTTCGCCGCCGCCGAGATGATTCGCAGGTTCGCCTGGTGCGGGATCAGCCAATCGAGGTCTTCGCCGGTAAAACCATTGGAAGACAGGGTCTCGCGAGCAATCGCGCCAAGCTGGCTGACCGCCTGTTTGAACACCTCGTTGCCCTTCATGTGAATGAAGGCCGCTTCTTCCTGCACCTGTTGGAAGTTGGTCGAGACGCCAACCGGCACGTGCAGCAGCTCTTCATACTCGCCGTCGGCGTGAATGTGGCTGGAAATGACGCCCTGCTCTTCGTTGGCCTGGAGCACGACCGCACCGGCACCGTCGCCGAACAGCACGCAGGTTGCACGATCATTCCAGTCGAGTATCCGTGAGTAGGTCTCCGCGCCAATGAGCAGCACCGTCTTCGCACCGCCGGTCTCAATGTAGCGACGGGCAACGTCCAGCCCATAGATGAAACCGGAACAGGCCGCGTGCACGTCGAACGCGGGCACGGACTTCAGCCCGAAACGCCGGTGCAGCAGGCAGGCAGTGCTGGGAAAAATCTTGTCGGGCGTAGTGGTCGCAACGAGCAGAAGGTCAACGTCCGTTGGCTGCAGCCCCGCCGCGTCCAACGCCGCCTGGCCGGCCGCAAGCGCCATGTCCGACGTGGTCTCATCGTCTGCGACGAGATGTCGACGCTCAATGCCCGTTCGAGCTCGAATCCACTCATCGGAGGTGTCGAGACTCAGACGCTCGGCAAACTCCGAGTTCGGCATCACGCGTTCGGGCAGGTAGCTGCCGGTGCCGGTGATTTTCGCGTAAGGCATGCCCTATTCCCCCGAGACGGCTTCTCAGGAAGCCTCGGCCTGCTGCGACTCGATGAAGCCGGCAAGCTCTCGAATCGTCGGGTAATCAAAGAGATCGTTGACGTCGATCTGGCCCGGCAGCTTCTCATCAATAGCCAGCATGATCTCCGTCAGGGTCAGCGAGCTGATGCCAACCTCGAACAGGTTGTCGTCAGGGCCGATGCGCCGCTCCTTGGAAAACTCGGCGGCGATCGCCAATAGATCCCGCACTATGGGTGCTTCTGACGAGTCCTCGGCCTCATCCTGACCGCCGGCCAGCTTGTCGAGTTCGGCCAGAACGTCGTCGTACTCGCCGTCGAGATAGGCGTTTGCCAGCGCCGAGCGCTGCACCTTGCCGCTGGTGGTCTTCGGCACGCGCGGGATGGGGATAACCCGGTCCACTTCGAGGGCGGCACGCGCGCCGACCACGTCTCGAATCTGCTCAGCCAGCACGGCCAGCGATTCGAGATCCTTGCGATGCAGCACGAACACCAGCAGCTCCTCGACCTGGGCGCCGGCAGGTTTCGCACCGGCAACCACTACCTTGCCAAGGTCCAGATCCTGGATTTTCGCGACAATCTCTTCGATGTCGTGCGGGTAGTAGTTTTGGCCGTTGACGATGATGATGTCCTTGGCCCGCCCGGTAACAACCAGTTCGCCGTCAACGATTGCCCCGCAGTCACCGGTTCTTAGCCAGCCACCGTCGCTGAAGATTTCGGCGGTGCGTTCCTTGTCGCCGTAGACGCCCGCGGTCACGTTTTCACCGCGAATGTGAATGTTGCCCACCGCGCCGTCGTCGAGCGGTTGGTCGCTGTCATCGACAATACGAACGTCGCAGCCATCGATGCTGTGTCCCAGCTTGACGAAGCTGACGGCGTCTTCGTCGTCCTTGGTTGTGGGCTCGAAAGCTTCACCGATCTTCAGCGAGTGACGCTTGACGACGATGTGCTCGTAGTCGCGGTCCAGGGGTGAGAACGTCACGCCGAGCGTAGCCTCGGCGAGCCCGTAAACCGGCAGCATCGCGCGCCGCTTGAAGCCCAGCGGCTCCAGGGTGCGAATAAACTGTTCACAGAGGTCCACCGAGATCGGCTCGGCGCCGTTCAGCAGGAGCTTGATGCAGGACAGGTCGATGTCCGTGACCGGCCGGCGTTCGAAGGCTTTCAGGTAGTGCTTGTAGCCAAAATTCGGCGAGGCAATCTGGGTGGCGCGCATCTCGCTCGCTTTCGACAGCCACAGGAGCGGCCGTCGCACAAAGACGCTGGTATCCATGATGGCGTGGTCCATACCGGCCGCCAGCATGGTCAGATGGTAGCCAATAAGACCCATGTCGTGCGTCAGCGGCATCCAGGACAGCGCGATGTCGTCCTCGTTGAACCCCAGCCGGTCTCCCATCGAATAGACCGTCGAGGTCAGATTGCGGTGGGTCAGCACAATGCCTTTCGGCTCGCTCGTCGACCCAGAGGAATACTGAACGAAACCGATGTCATCAGCGGCACGGTCGACGATTTGGCCGCTCGGGCCACTCTCTGGATCAGCGCTGGTAAAGGCGTTGCTGCCGAGCAGCGCCGCTCCGCGCCTCAAGCCTTTTTCTGCCGCGAACGCGGTCAGCCGATCGAGCATCTCGCTGTCGGTAAAGAGACGAGGACGATTCAGCTTGCGGGCAACGCGGAACAGCTTGTGGCGATGCTCATCGCTGATGCCGACGGCAATGGGTACCGGAACGATGCCACCCAAGACGGCGGCCCAGTAGGCGATGAGGAAGTCTTCGTTGGACCGCGAGAATATGATCAGCTCGTCGCCCGCCTGCATGCCGCCGGACTGCAGTTGGGCCAGCATGCGGCCGGCGCGGTCCCAGAGATCGGCGAAGCTGACGAAGGATTCCTTATCTTCCCCGTCAATGAAGCGGATCGACCGATCGGCGGTGCGAAGGTCGTCCAGCAGTTCCGTTAGCGTGTCGTGTCGTTTCATGCGCCGGTTCGGGCGGCCAGTTGTCTGCGCCAGGAACCGGTCAATGACACTCAAAGGATGCGCCCGATCCGGCCACCTCCCGCGTCTGCCCATGCCCCGTCGCCGGGTCCGCCCCAGTTCAGGTTGCGGCAATACTACATTGACCGGCTGTTGAGCGATACTGCAAACTCCGCCGCGTTTTTATCCCTAGAATGCAGGTTTCAAGCGGGCGAAACGCCGCCGGATGGCCGATGAGCGACAGCGAAAACAAGACCGACAATCTGGACGCCGATGGGCGACGCGACACGACCCGCGGTCGTCAGCTGACCTTCGGCCGGCGAATCGTCTACGCGATCGGTGGCCCGCTCCTCGCCGGCCTCGCTCGCCTGCTCTGGTCGACCTATCGCGTCGAGGCGGTGATTGGCGCAGAGCACGTCGAGACGGTCACGACTGACGAGCGGCCCTACGTGCCGTGCTACTGGCACCGGGACATCCTGGTTTGCCTGATGACCCTGAAAGGCTGGATTGCCCGGGGATTCAAGGCGGGCATCATCATCTCGCCCTCGGTCGACGGTGAGGTTCCTGCCCGCATAGCCCGGGCCTGGGGCGCCGAGGTCGTTCGCGGTTCCGCAAAACGTACCGGCGCACTCGCTATGCGTGACCTGCACCAGGTGATGAAGCGCGGCGTTTCCATTGTCACCGCGGCCGACGGGCCGGTCGGCCCGGCCTATTACTTCAAATCCGGCGTCATTATGACCTCGCGCATCGGCTCTGCCCCCATGCTCCCGATCGGCTGCGCGGCAAGTAGCGCCTGGCATTTCAACACCTGGGACAACTTCATGGTGCCGAAACCCTTTGCCCGCCTGGTGGTGGCCGTTGGCGAGCCGGTTGAGGTGCCAGCACGGGCCGATGCCGATACCCTGGAAGCGCTGCGCATTACGATGGAAGATGCAGTAAATTCGCTGTCCGACGTGTCCAAACAAAGACTTGACGGTTAAAGGCTCTCAACCTGTGATGCAACGATTCAATTTGCTGTTGGTTTTGGCAGTGCTCAGTTTCCCAGTCTTCGCGAACACGGAAACGCTCGTCCCGCATACGGCGACCTACAAGATCAAGATCAGCATTGCCAGCGGCACGCTGACGACCGACGTCCGCAGGACGGCTGACGGCTTTGAAGCGAACTCGGTGATTGAACCAACGGGTCTGGCGAACATCCTAATGGGCGGCAATATCGAGGAAACGTCACAGTTCGTCGTCGATGACGAAGGCGTCAAGCCGATGGTGTACTCATCCAACGACACGCTTTCTCGCGGTGACAAGTTCATGGACTTTGCGTTTGACTGGCAGGCACGCGAGGTCAGCGGCACGGTCAACGAGGAAACCTATAGCTACCCGCTCGACCAGGAGGTACATGACCGCGTGTCCATTCAGTACCAGCTAATGCACAACCTGGTTACCGGTGCCGTCGGCGAGGAGTACGCCATGCTCGACGACGACGAGATGAAGCAGATCAGCGTCCGGCGCATCGGCAACAAGACCATCAAGGTACCCATGGGAAGTTTCGAGGCGGTGGGCATTCAGCACCAGGCGGCCGGATCGAAACGCATCACGACCTTATGGTGTGCCGAGGAGCTCGGCTACCTGCCGGTGCTGATCGAGCAGAGCCGCAAGGGCAAGGTGAACGTCCGCGCCCAGCTCACGAACTACGAGAGCTTCGATACGGTGGCTGCAGCGCCCTAAGACTCGCGGGCGAAGGTCTGTACGACGGTTAT
>CAZFVT010000035.1:0-15580 GCA_964522355.1 uncultured Woeseiaceae bacterium
GATGCCCAGCAGCTGCTCGGCACCGCTCACCAGGGCATCGCTGCCGCTGGCAATCGTCTGCTGCGCTTCGCCAAACGCCGAAAATGCTTCGGCGCGTGCCAGGAGCGCCGAGGCGTTCTCCTCAAGCGTATTCCAGTCGCCGCGACTGCCAGGCACTGAGCCCGCCTGACTTCGCTGGGTGCGCATATCCTCGATGGCCGCCCGCAGACTGTTGATCGCCTCGCCATCTCCGCCGGCCACGCGCCCGGCGCGTGCGGAAACCGCCTGCGCGGCTGCTGCAAGGGCCGCTGAAGAGCCGCCGTCGCCGCCCCCCGATCCGCTCTTGCCCTGCAGAAAAACCAAGCCCGCCGCAGCGAGCAGCAGGATCGCCATCACCGCAGCGGTAGTGCGGAAGGTGGCGGAATTTGAAGGTGTGTTTGCCATGACTTGGAACGTATCCGTTAAGTTAGTCGGCTGCGGCCTGAAGGAACGTGTTGCTCTCGATCAGATCGTACAGCCCAAAGATCGGCCAATCGTCTTCGCCGCGATGGTAGGCGCCCTGCAGAAACTGGTCGCAGCGCAGCGCCGGTGCAGGACTTTTCTCGATGTATTCGGCGTCGTTGAATCGCCGGAACCCGAGGACTTCATCAACCACGAGGCCGGCTGGGATCTCCCGGTGATTTACCGAAATGACCCGGGTCTGGCGACGCAGGGCCGTGCGGCCGCTGCCTAACAGCATCTTGACGTCGACCAGCGGCAATAGATGACCACGCAGGTTGGCGATACCGAGGAGCCAGCGCTTGCCACCCGGAACCCGGGTCAGCGCGCCGGGCAGCATAAGCACCTCCCGCACCTGGTTACGATCAGCGACAAACTGTTCCTCGCCTACGCGGAATCCGATTCCGACCCACTCGCTGGGTGCATCGCCGCCGACCTGCCCTGCAACTGCCGCGCGGCTGCGGCGCTCCATTTCCAGCAGCAATTCAAAAGGCTGCTCCAGGAGGCTCTCGAGTTGCACGGCCTCCGACATTCAGGCCGCCATGACCGCATTGATCTTGTTGACCAGCTCGTCGGCGCTCACCGGCTTGACGATGTAGTCGACAGCGCCCTGGCGCATACCCCAGATCTTGTCGGTCTCCTGATCCTTTGCGGTGATCATGATGACGGGGATTTCCTTGGTTGCCGGATCGCGCGTCAGCTTGCGCGTTGCCTGGAAGCCGTTCATGCCTGGCATGACGACGTCCATAAGAATGCAGTCAGGGGCCGACGACTGCGCGATTCGAATGCCTTCTTCGCCGCTGTCGGCGACCAGCGTGCCGAAGCCACTCTTCTCAAGCATGCTCTGGAACTGGTGCAGCTCGGTCGGCGAGTCGTCAATGATCAGCACTACAGCCATGACAACGTCCTAGTTCATCTGGCTGGAAATCGCGCCCAGCAGTTCGTCTTTCGTGAAAGGCTTGGTCAGGTACTGCTCCGAGCCGACAATGCGCCCGCGGGCCCGGTCGAACAGCCCGTCCTTGCTCGACAGCATGATGACGGGAGTGTTCTTGAAGACCTTGTTGTTCTTGATCAGGGAGCAGGTCTGGTAGCCGTCGAGGCGCGGCATCATGATGTCGACGAAGATTAAGTCGGGCTGGTGGTCCGCTATTTTCGACAGCGCGTCGAATCCATCGATCGCGGTATAAACCTGGCAGCCTTCCTTCGACAACAGCGTCTCGGCGGTTCGCCGAATGGTCTTGCTGTCATCCACGACAAGAATCTTGAGGCCGTTCAAACCTCGAGTAGCGTTAGTTGACACTGATTTTCCTCGCTGCAGCCGGGTTCCTGATGGGGAATTCGGCTGTGCATCCCCCGCATGCGCGTAAGTTTGCATAATATTTTGCCCAACCTTAAGGTCTTGTACCACATTGAGTTATCAGTCGCTATGACCGGCCTCGCAGCGCTTTTTTCGACCCTGTGCGGACCTGGCGGAGCGACCTGCTTTGCCTTCGTCGCCAAGTCTCTGATCGCGAGCGCATGACGACACGCCAGCCTGCTGAGTTCGGAGTATCGGCGGTGTCGACTCGCCGTCACACGGTATAAGATTGCGGCCAGTTTCGTAGGCGATGCGGTTCTCATATTTATCGCCTGACCTGATCAGATTAAGGACACCTGAAATCAATGGCTGATTCTTCACGCCGGCTCGGCATCGTTATGGACCCCATAGAGGGCATCTCGCCCAGGAAAGACAGCTCTCTGGCGATGCTGCTGGAGGCGTCCCGGCGCGGGTATGAGATCCACTACATGCAGCAAAAGGATCTTCGCTTGCTCCGCGGCGAGGCCTTTGGCCGTAGCCGGATTCTGACGGTGGAGGATCGCGACGAGGACTTCTTTACGCTCGGCGACTCGGCAGACCGGCCGCTGGCGGACCTGGACGTGATTCTCATGCGCAAGGATCCGCCGTTTGCCATGGAATACATCTACACGACCTATATTCTGGAACGGGCGGAGCTGGCCGGCACACTGATCGTCAACAAGCCGCAGTCGCTGCGGGACATGAACGAGAAGGTGTTTACCGCCTGGTTCCCTGACTGCGCACCGGAGACCCTGGTCACGCGTTCCATGGCAGACATGAAAGCCTTTGTCGCGAAACACAAGACGGCGGTCGTCAAACCGCTGGACGGCATGGGCGGCAAGTCGATATTCGTAGTTCGCGAAGGTGACAACAATGCCAACGTCATCTTCGAAACCCTGACGGAGAACGGCAGCCGTTTTGCGATGGCGCAGGTTTTCATTCCCGAGATCAGCGCCGGGGACAAGCGCATACTCCTGGTGGACGGCGAGCCGGTTCCGGGAGCGCTGGCGCGCATCCCCTCCGCTGACGACAATCGCGGCAACCTGGTCATGGGCGCGGTAGGCGAGGCACGCGAGTTGACCGCGCGCGATCTCGAGATCTGTGCGCGAGTCGGCCCGGTCCTGAAGGAAAAAGGCATCGTGTTCTGCGGTATTGACGTCATCGGCGATTACCTCACGGAAATCAACTCGACGAGTCCGACCGGGATTCGCGAGATCAAAAAGCTCTTTGACGTCGATGCGGCGGCATTGATGTTCGATGCTATCGACAAGCGACTTGGCTGAACGCACCGGCTAGCCGATCGCTTGCCCGAACTTATCGCGGGTGGCGCCCGCGAAGCGCACGAGGCGCCAACACGCGCTAAACTACCTGCGAGGTGAACTGGTTCTCAAAGGAAGTGAACGGTTATCGCTACACTAGGTGCTCATCCAAGAGTTATGTTGCGCGATAGCCCGGCTCCCGGATTTTGTGGGCGGATATCGTGACCGTGCAAGAGCAGCGCATGAACACTACAGCCTCTGCAGACACACTGGACGGGATGCTGCTGACGGCTCCGACCCGGTCGGACCGCCTGCCGCCCATGCTGTTTCTCGCTGCCCTGATTCACGGCATTCTCATCATTGGCATCACCTTTAACGCCGCTATCGACGACTTTTTCTCCGAAGCGGTTTCTCTCGAAGTCACGATTGTTGCCGATCCTGACCGCAGCTTCGAACGACTCGACGATGCGATGTACCTGGCGCAGGCAAGCCAGGAAGGACGCGGCAACACCGAGGACCAGACCCGCCCCAGCGCACCGCTGGAGCGCGAGGTACCGCTCGACAACGCCGGCACCGATGACGGCAATGCGCTCGACGATTCGGTACCCAGGGAACGCAGCAGCGACGAAGTCCTTGCATCCCGCACCGAGCAGGAGCTGGCCGTCGAGAATGACTCTCGCATGCTCGAAAACGATCGCGAGTCAACGGCGCTGGCCATGGAGTCGGGGGTGACAACAACGCTACCACTCCCGAGCGACACCGCGGCGAGCTTCCTGGTGCGCGACAAGAATCGCCAGCGGATCGCGATCAGCGCAGACACCCGGGAATCGAATATCGCCGGCTACGTTGATCGCTGGAAGCGCAAGATTGAATCCGTCGGCCAGCGCTATCTGCCTGCACAGATCGCCCTGCAGGGCCTCGCCGGAAGCCCGACGCTTGAGGTGACCATTGATGCCTCGGGCGAGCTGTCCGAAGTCATTATCCGGCAGTCTTCGGGTTCTTCCGCCCTGGACCAGGCGGCCCTCAGTATCCTGCAGCGAGCCGCTCCGTTCGAGCCGTTTCCGGAGGCGGTGCGCGCCGACCATCCGGTGCTGAACTTTGTCTATAAATGGCGGTTTAGCGCCTCTTCGACGGCGTCAGCAGCCAGCGTTCGCTAACCCGGCCGAGTTGTTTCTGCGGCGGCGAACGCAGATACTGTCCACATGGACTATCCTGGTTCTCTTAACAACCAGCTGCTCATCGCCATGCCCGGCATGGAAGATCCAAACTTCAGTTCCACGGTGACGCTGGTCTGTGAGCACAATGCCGAAGGTGCGCTCGGCATCGTCATCAACCGTCCGATGAGCCTGGATCTCGGCGGCCTGTTCGAGCAGCTCGATGTCTCCGACCCGGACCGTGCGATTGTTGCGCGGCCGGTGCTTGACGGCGGACCGGTGGCGCGAGAGCGCGGGTTTGTCCTGCATGACCCGGGGCATCGCTTCGAAAGCTCGGTCGCCGTTTCTGACGACATCCAGCTAACCCTGTCGAGGGACGTGCTCGACGCGATGGCCAGCGGCGACGGGCCGGACCGAAGCCTGGTCGCGCTTGGATACGCCGGTTGGGACGCCGGGCAGCTGGAAGCCGAAATGCTCGACAACACCTGGCTGAGTGTTCCGGCATCGACAGACATCGTCTTCGACCTGCCCTTTGAAGAACGCTGGCAGTCCGCCGCGAACGTCCTGGGCATCGATCTGAGTCAGCTATCCTCTGATGCCGGGCACGCCTGATCTGCCGCGAGCACCGCTAACCGTCATTGCTTTTGACTTTGGTCGTCGCCGTATCGGCGCGGCCGTGGGACAGGCCGTCACGGCTTCGGCCAGTCCGCTCGGCAGCGCACGCAATGGCGAGTCCGGGCCCGACTGGGCCCAGATTGAAGGCTGGATTCGTGAATGGCAGCCCGACCGGCTGCTGGTCGGGCAGCCGCTCAACGCGGACGGCAGCGAATCCGAGTTTCTCGATTCCGTCCGGGAGTTCGCCAAATCCCTCGGTCGCTTCGAGCTGGACATCGACTGGGTCGACGAGCGCTACTCATCCCTGGAAGCCGAGGAAACGCTCAGGCAGGCCCGCGCCGAAGGTCGACGAGGTCGCGTGCAGAAACCCGAGGTCGACGCGGCCGCCGCGGTCATCATCGCCGAGCGCTGGCTCGCGCAAAATTCCTGAACAGCCGTGCGTGAAGCGGGTAGAATCTCGCCCCGAATTCCCACGACCGTTGCCGCCCACCCATGAACGCCGAACTCGACGCTGACGAACTGCAACAGGATGCCAATGGCCGCCTGCGTCACCTGCTGACCCTGCGCGGCCTGGATCGGGACACGCTGACCGCTCTGCTCGACCGGGCGGATGAGTACCTGAGCCCCATTGGCTCTGCACCTATCCGCAACACCAATTATTCCGGCCGGACGATCGCAAACCTGTTTTTCGAGCCCAGCACGCGAACCAGGGCATCTTTCGAGCTCGCTGCAAAGCGACTGGGCGCCGACGTACTGAACCTGGACGTGAACATGTCGTCGCGCAAAAAGGGCGAGAGCATTCTCGATACGATCTACACGCTCGAGGCCATGCAGGTCGACGTAATGGTCGTCCGCGATGCCAGTGCCGGGGTCCCCGCCTACATTGCCCGCCATGTGCAGGATCACGTTTCCGTATTGAACGCCGGGGAAGCGAACACCTCCCACCCGACCCAGGGTCTCCTTGACCTACTGACCATTCGCCAGTGCAAAGGGGATTTCGCCGACCTTGCGGTGGCGATCGTCGGCGATATCGCGCACTCGCGCGTGGCCCGCTCGGCGGCCGAGGGGCTCATGACGATGGGAATAGGAGAACTCAGGCTCGTGTCGCCTCGCTCGCTGGCACCGGACGCCGACAACTTCCCTGGCGCGAGAATCGTTCACGACCTGGACGAAGGACTGCGCGGGGCGGATGTTGTGATGGCACTGCGCATCCAGCGTGAGCGCATTGGCAGCCTCGAAGACGTGCCGGGTATCGACGACTATTTTGCGGCGTTTGGCATCAGCGAGCAGCGTATGGCGCTGGCCGCGCCGGACGCAATCGTGATGCATCCCGGACCGATGAACCGGGGCATTGAGATCGAGTCCAGTCTTGCCGACAGCGAGCGATCGGTCATTACGCGGCAGGTCACCAACGGCCTGGCGGTTCGAATGGCCGTCCTCGAGTTGGTGCTGCATGCGGGCAGGCCGTCATGACCGATTCAACGCGATCCCATCGCGGCACGGTATTCGTCGAGGATGCGCAGGTCCTAGAGATCGACTCGTGGCCTGACGAACAGTTCATCATCAGGCTCGCTTCGCGCCGCTGCGCGAAAGCCGCGAAGCCGGGCTCGTTCATTCATCTGCAGTGCGATGAGACGATTCCGATGCGACGTCCCCTTTCGATCATGCGGGCGAGCGCTGAAGAGGGCTGGATTGACGTGCTGTTCAAGATCGTCGGGCCGGGGCTGAGAGCGCTGGCGCAGCGCAAGGCCGGCGATGTCGTCAGCTCGATGGGCCCCATCGGCCACGGGTTCGAACCCGACCCGGCTCGGCCGCACTGCCTGTTAATCGGCGGCGGCGTAGGGATCCCGCCGATGGTCTTCCTCGCCGAGGCGCTGCGCGACGATCCGGCCTGGGATCCGCTGGCGCTGATGGGCTCCGAGATTCCTTTCCCCTTTGAGCAGATTGAATCGAGCGACCCCGTCGCCGGCGTGGACGGCAGCGTGAATGCAGCTATGAGTCTCATGGAGAGCTGGAACATACCGTCCCGACTTTCCAGCCTGTCCGGCTATCCCGGCTGCTATCGCGGCTACGTGACCGAGCTTGCCCGTAGCCACCTTCGCGCGCTGACGGACGAGGAGCGGGAAAAGACCTCACTTTACGCCTGCGGACCAACACCCATGCTTGAGGCAACCGCCCAGGTGGCAAGGGAATTCTCCCTGCCCTGCCAGGTGTCGCTGGAAGAGTTCATGGCCTGCGCCATCGGCGGCTGTGCCGGCTGCACGGTTCAGGTCGAAACGGATGACGGCCCGGCGATGAAGCGGGTCTGTGTAGACGGCCCGGTATTCGAAGCAGCCTCGGTATTCGGCCAGACCTGCTGAGTCTCAGCCCTGCCCGGTGCTGGCCCGCTCGATAGCGGCAACAATCATATCGCGAGCCGCATCGGCCCCCAGCCAATCGCCGATCTTGACCCACTTGCCCGGCTCCAGGTCCTTGTAGTGTTCGAAGAAGTGTTCGATCTGTTGCAGGGTGATCTCCGGCAGGTCACTGGAGTCCCTGACGCTATCGTAGCGCTTGGTCAGCTCGTGTGACGGCACAGCGATGATCTTTTCGTCCTCGCCGGAGTTGTCCTCCATGACGAGTACGCCGATCGGCCGGACGTTGATGACGCAGCCGGGCAGCAGCGCGCGTGTGTTGCACACGAGAACGTCTACCGGGTCCCCGTCGTCCGAAAGCGTATGCGGAACAAAACCGTAGTTCCCCGGATAGGACATTGGCGTGTACAAAAAGCGATCGACGACAAGCGTGCCGGCTTCCTTGTCCATCTCGTACTTGATTGGCTGCCCGCCCACTGGCACCTCAATGATGACGTTGACATCGTCGGGCGGGTTGTTGCCAATCTTTATCGCTTCGATGCGCATGTGACTTGCTCTCGGTCTATGGAATTCGCGGCCACCATAGCAAACACCCGAGGCACTGGCCTACGAATTTCTTCGGCGAATGGCGGTCACATGAAGGGTGAGCAACAACGCGAGGGGTTCCAACGTGATCCATAAGAAACTCATCAACGCCGTATCCAGCCTGGTCTTCCTTTGTGGAATAGCCATCATTCAGCCATCTCTGGCAGAAGATGGACGACGGATCGCGGTGAACGGCAGCGCAACGGTCAGTGTCGCGCCGGATCGGGCGACTCTCAGTCTGGGCGTGCAGGCACGGAATGCGGACCTCGACATCGCACGGGAAGAAGTCGTTGATACGGTCGAACGCTTCCTGGCCTTTGCCGACGATGAAGGCATCGAACGGACCGACGTACAAAGCTCAGGTCTCAACATCCGCCCCGAATATCGCTGGAACGAGAACACCAACCAGCAGGTTCTGCTGGGCTACGTCGTGCAGCGGGATATTCAGGTGGCGCTGACGGATCTCGAAAAGCTTGGCAGGCTCATTGAAGGCGCGGTCGATCTTGGCATTAACCAGGTGCAGCCGCCCGTCTATGACCACAGCAGGCGCAAGGAACTGGAGCGCGACGCGCTGGCTGAAGCGACCGAAGACGCCCGCTCCAATGCCGAGCGGATAGCGGAAACCCTCGGGGTGAAGCTCGGCAATGTAAGAACGGTAGCGGCGCAGGGAGAACGGGCATCTCCACCGATGCCGATGATGGCCATGGCCGAGTCTGCCAGCCTGAGAAGCCGCGCCGAAACCTATACGACCGGGCAGATCTCGATAAGCGCTGTCGTCTCCGCCGAATTCGACGTGCTGACAGAGGACTAGAAACCGGCGAAGCCTCTGTTAAACCCTACCGACCCCGGTCTAACCGCCCGCTGGGGCGATTCCGGTGAGTGCAGTGCAAGGAAGAAACGGCCGAAAGACCGCAGTTTACAAATGGTAAATGAGGATCTTGAGGCCGTTTCTGACGCCGCAATGCGCCAGCTCGCTCCGTTAGAGGTGGGTCTAACCGCCCGTTGGGGTTAATCAGGCGAGTGCAGTGCAAGGAAGAGGCGGGCGAAAAACCGGAGCTTACATTCAGTAAGTGAGGATTTTGAGCCCGTCTCTGACGCGGCAATGTGCCGGCTGATTAAGCCCAACGGGTGGTTAGCCGCCGAAATTGACTTTCGCTTCCAGATCCGCCCGCGAATCAGCGTGAGTCATGGCCTCTTCGAGCGAAATCGTACCGGCCTTGTAAAGAGACAGGAGCGCGTCGTCGAAGTTTTGCATACCGCGCTCGCCGCTATCCCGCAGAGCTTCTTTCACGTCGGAGATATCGCCCTTGAGGATGAGCTCACGGATATGCGGCGTGTTGAGCATGAGCTCGATTGCCGCCACCCGCTTGCCACTCTTGGAACGCACGAGCCGCTGGGAAATGATGCCGCGCAGATACTGTGCAATGTCCATGAATACCTGGCCGTGCTGGTCGGTCGGGAACATGTTGATGATACGGTCCAGCGTTTCCGGCGCGTTGTTGGCATGCAGGGTCGCGAGCACGAGGTGACCGGTACCGGCCATGTCAATGGCTGACTGCATGGATGCCCGATCGCGAATTTCGCCAATCAGTATGACGTCCGGGGCGGAACGCATGGCGCTCATGAGCGCACGCGAATAGGACTTCGTGTCGATCCCAACCTCGCGCTGGTTCACCAGCGACTTCTTGTTGGAATGCAGGAATTCAATCGGGTCTTCGATCGTGATGATGTGCGACGAGGTGTGCTCATTGCGATGGTTGATCATCGCCGCCAGGGTCGTCGACTTGCCCGACCCGGTACTGCCGACCATGAGCACCAGCCCGCGCTTGAGCATCACCAGCTCTTTCAACTGTTCGGGCATGCCCAGCTCATCGAGCGTTGGCATTTCGGACGTGATGTAACGCAGCACCATGGCCACATTGCCACGCTGATGGAAAACGTTGACACGGAAGCGACCGAGACCGGGCTCGGAAATCGCAAAATCGACTTCGAGCTCCCGGCTGAAAGCCTCCATGAGGTTCTCATCCATGAGCTCGATGGCCGCCTGCTTGACCATCTTTGGAGTCATCTCAAGCTTATTGACCGGCATGATCTTGCCGTCAATCTTGATCTTGGCAGGCGCGAACGGCGTGAAGAAAAGGTCTGACGCCTTCTTCTCAACCATCAGCTTGAACAGGGGCTTTACGTTCATCCGATGTTTCCGCCGGTACCGAACACGCCGGTCTCTTCCTCTTCCTGCATGATGCGCAGGCTTTGCGCCTGATCTTCCGCATGGCCGGCCTCGCGCTTACTCTCAAGCTTGATCTTGAGTCGCAGTTCGTTCTTCGAATCCGCGTTCCGCATCGCTTCTTCGTAGGAGATCATGTTCTCCTCGTAGAGCTGGAACAACGACTGGTCGAAGGTCTGCATGCCAAGACGGACTGACTTGGCCATCACTTCCTTGATCTGGCCCACCTCGCCTTTAAAGATGAGATCAGCGATCAGCGGCGTGTTGAGGAGAATCTCCATCGAAGCGATCCGGCCAACGCCACTCTCGCGGGGGACGAGACGCTGAGAGATGAATGAACGCAGGTTCAGTGAAAGATCCATCAGCAGCTGTTGACGCCGCTCCTCGGGGAAAAAGTTGACGATTCGATCCAGCGCCTGGTTCGCGCTGTTCGCATGCAGCGTCGCGAGGCACAAGTGTCCCGTCTCGGCGAACTGGATGCCGTATTCCATGGTTTCCCGGTCACGAATCTCACCGATGAGGATGACATCGGGCGCCTGGCGGAGCGTGTTCTTTAGCGCTGCATGCCAATTATCCGTATCTACACCCACCTCACGCTGCGTGATAACGCATCCTCTGTGCGGGTGAACGTACTCGATCGGGTCCTCGATCGAGATGATGTGGCCCTTAGAGTTTTCGTTTCGATGGCCGATCATGGCAGCGAGCGTTGTGGATTTACCGGATCCGGTACCGCCAACGACGATGACCAATCCCCGCTTGTTCATGACCACGTCTTTAAGGATCACCGGAAGATCAAGATCTTCGAAGCTCGGAATCTCGGTGGTGATGGTACGCAACACCGCACCGACGCGGCCCTGCTGTATGAAGGCGCTAACGCGAAAACGCCCGATGCCCTGCGGAGAGATCGCGAAGTTACATTCCTTGGTCGCGTCGAATTCCTTGATCTGCTTGTCGTTCATGATCGAACGAACCATGATCGCCGACTGATCGTCGGAAAGCGCGGTGTCCGTGGCCTTGTAGATCGAGCCATCAACCTTGATAGCCGGCGGGAAGCCGCTGGTCAGGAACAGGTCCGAGCCTTCCTTCTCGACCATCTTCTTCAGCAGATTCTGCGTCAGTCGTACCGCTTGATCGCGTTCCATCTTTGCTTCACTCCATCAGTCGTCCGGCGGGCCGGCTCAACCTCAGAAATTCTCCTTGTTGGCCGCCTTGAAGCGCGCCTCTTCCTTGTTAATCAGCCCTTTCGCCATGAGATCCGCCAGGTTCTGATCCAGGGTCTGCATGCCGGCAGCCTGGCCGGTCTGAATGGCCGAATACATCTGTGCAATCTTGCCTTCACGAATCAGGTTTCGGATCGCCGGCGTACCGATCATGATTTCATGCGCCGCGATTCGGCCGCCGCCAACTTTCTTCAGCAGCGTCTGGGAGATAACCGCCCTGAGGCTCTCGGAAAGCATGGCGCGGACCATCTCTTTCTCAGCCGCCGGGAACACGTCAACAATACGGTCAATGGTCTTGGCGGCCGAGCTGGTATGCAGCGTACCGAAGACCAGGTGGCCGGTTTCAGCACCGGTCAGCGCCAGCCTGATCGTCTCGAGGTCGCGCAACTCGCCGACCAGGATCACGTCGGGGTCCTCGCGGAGCGCTGAACGCAGCGCCTCGTTAAAACCCAAAGTGTCGCGGTGAACTTCTCGCTGGTTGATCAGGGATCGCTTCGACTCGTGGACGAATTCGATAGGATCTTCGATCGTCAGAACGTGGTCGGGCTTGTTGTCGTTGATGTAGTCGATCATGGCCGCCAGGGTCGTCGACTTACCGGAACCGGTTGGGCCGGTCACCAGCACGATACCCCTGGGGTGCATGGACAGGTCTTTGAAGATCGGGGGAGCACCCAGATCGTCAAGCGTCAGGATCTCTGAAGGAATGGTCCTAAAGACGGCAGCGGAACCACGATTCTGGTTGAATGCGTTGACTCGGAATCGCGCCAGCTTGGGAATCTCGAAGGAGAAGTCGGTCTCGAGGAACTCTTCGTAATCTTTGCGCTGCTTGTCATTCATGATGTCGTAAACCATGCTATTGACATCTTTGTGCGTGAGCGCCGGCATGTTGACCCGCTTGATATCACCGTCGACGCGTATCATTGGCGGAACGCCCCCGGAAAGGTGCAGGTCCGACGCATTGTTTTTGACGGTGAACGACAATAGCTGAGCAACATCAACAGCCATTTCTTTACCTCTGTAAGTAACTGAAAAGACTTACCATAACGACATAATTCAGCTTCGTAGTATAGCGGAGCAACACGGTTAAAGCGTGATTAGAGTCACGGAAAACTTTAGTGAAATCCAAGATTTGCTTGCCCGGTCGTGTACTGCAGCCGGGCGCTCAGCCGATGCCGTAACGCTCCTGGCTGTCAGCAAAACCAAACCCCTGGAAATGATCCTCGACCTGGCCGACGCCGGACAGTACGACTTTGGAGAGAACTTCGTACAGGAAGGAGTCGACAAAATCGGCAAATGTGGCAGGAACGATCTGCGCTGGCATTTCATCGGTCATCTTCAGTCGAACAAGTCTCGAGCGGTCGCGGAGCACTTCGACTGGGTGCATACGGTCGATCGAGCGCGGATCGCGCGACGCCTGAGCGCACAGCGACCGTCTTCGCTGCCGCCGTTGAACGTCTGCCTTCAGGTCAACGTGGATGAGGAGCCGGGGAAATCAGGCGTTGTTCTGAACGAGCTTGACGCACTGGCCGCAGAGGTGGTCGAGCTGCCGGCCATAAAGCTGCGTGGGCTGATGTGTATACCCGCAGTCCGTGAAGACAAACTCGAGCAGCGCGAGCCCTTCAGGCGCATGCGAGAAGCTTTCGAGCGGCTAAACGACAGTGGCTACTCGCTGGATACGCTGTCCATGGGAATGACCGCCGATTACGACGCGGCCATCCAGGAGGGCGCAACCATGGTACGTATTGGCACCGCGTTATTCGGCGCCCGGGACTAACGGTGGAGACGGCAAAGGAATGATCAGAAACAAGGTTGGGTTTGTCGGCGGTGGCAACATGGCGCGGGCCATTGCCGGTGGGTTGCTGCGTGGCGGTATGCATGCGACGGATATTTACCTTGCCGAGCCGCTGGAAGCCCAGCGTGATCGGCTGCGGGAGGAACTTCACGGCGTCCAGGTCAGCGACGACAACGCGATGATTGCGGCGCAGTGCGACGTACTGCTGTTCGCGGTGAAACCGCAGATTCTGAAACCCGTTTGCGAGGAACTGGCGTCCACCGTTCAGACGTCGAAACCGCTGATCATCTCCATCGCGGCGGGGCCGAAAGTCGACAACATCGATGCCTGGCTCGGCGGGGATCTCCGGGTCGTACGTGTCATGCCCAATCAACCGGCGCTGATTGACCAGGGTGTATCCGCCCTCTATCCCAACTCGCGGGCCGACGAGTCATCTCGCCAGGTCGCCGAAGCCATCATGTCGGCAGTCGGTGACGTGGTCTGGGTACCCAAAGAGTCGGACATCGATTCGGTAACCGCGCTTTCCGGCACCGGCCCGGCCTATGTCTATCTGCTGGTGGACGTCATGATCCAGGCCGGTCTCAGTTACGGCCTTAGCCCTGAAACGGCACGAACGCTGGCGGTGGAAACGGCGCGTGGGGCAAGCGCGCTGGCGGCTGCCGAAACCGAGTCCATGTCCAGCATGATCGATCGGGTTCGCTCGCCCGGCGGTACCACCCAGGCCGCGTTCGAGTATCTCGATTCGGTGGACGTCCGTGGTATCTTTTCTCGGGCGATCGCATCGGCCCGCGACCGGGCTGAAGAACTCGGCGACGCCGAGTAGCGCCGACCGCGAACCGGAAAATTTCTGCTACCGCTATGACCCAAGCTCTCTATTACGTCGTCAAGACGCTCGCGCAGCTCTATTTGCTGCTCTACCTGCTGCGGTTCTGGCTGCCCTGGGTTGGCGCGGATTTTCGCAACCCTGTCGCCCAGGCGATTCTGCGCTTCACGTCGCCGATCATCGTTCCGCTGCGACGCTTCATTCCGCCGATTGGCCGCCTGGACACGGCAAACGTGCTGGTGCTGTTCGCGATGCAGTACGGCATCCTTTTCGTGCTCATGCTGATCGTCAATCAGACGCTGCCGCCAATCGTGATCGCACAGCTGGCGGCGCTCGAACTCTGCGTGCTCAGCCTGTGGATGTTCCTCTTCGCGATTTTCATCAGCATCCTCATGAGCTGGATATCGCCGGGCGCTTACAATCCCTTTGCGGCGATCGCCAGCACCCTCGCGGAGCCGATTCTTCGTCCCTTCCGACGACTGATTCCGCCGTTTGGAGGTATAGACCTCTCACCCATTCTTGCGATCGTACTGGTGAGGGCCAGCATTATCGTGCTGGAGTCCTATGTGCCCTTCGGTGCCTGATTTCGACCACCGGGTTCAGCCAAAGGCGGCGCCACGACAAACAGGACCGTTCGCGCTATAGTTCTGACGGGAAATACAGTTTCCTCAGGGGGAATCAGAAGAATGACAAGCAAGAAAATCCTGATGGGATCACTGGTACTTCTGGCACTGGCAGCCTGCGGCGGGGGCGGCAGCGAGGCAACCGTTCCGGAGGCCCAGCCAGCAGAAGAAACCATGACCAACATCGGCGATCACACGGTGCACTTCAGTGCCCAGCCAACGGATCGTCTTCCAGCAGATGTCGCGCGGGCGTACAACATCATTCGCAGCAAGAATCGCGCGATGCTGACGGTTTCAATCATTGAGGACGCGAGCAATGTCTCGGTCACCGGCAACGTTGCCGTGAAAACCCAGAATCTGACCGGTCAGCTAAAGAACGTAACGATGCGAGAGATTCGCGAGCCGGGCGACGTCGAAGCCATTTACTATATTGGCGAAACGCAGGTCGCTAATCGGGAAACCCTGATCTTCGACATTACCGTTACGCCTGAGGGCAAGAACAGCCCGTCAAACGTCCGCTTCCAGAGACAGTTCTACACTGACTAGACGCAAGCCGTCTTTTCCTAAAGAGCAGCAAAGCCGTCGGGACACGACCGTCCCGACGGCTTTTGTGTTGTTCCGCCCGGCCATTGCCTGTGTTATGGTTCGCGCGCTTTTTTCGGGGCTTTTAGCCCACTACGATTTCAATCAGGGAGTTTTGATTCATGGCAGCAAAGAAAGGCGCCGGCGCAAATACCAAGAAGCCGCCCACCAAATCACAAATCTACGCGCAGATCGCAGACGACACCGGACTGACCCGCAAAGACGTGGCCGCGGTGTTTGATTCGCTCAGCGGTCAGATCAAGAAGAACCTGGGCGGACGCGGCGCTCCCGGTATGTTCACCGTACCGGGGCTCATGAAGCTGGTTGTCGTCAAGAAGCCTGCTCGGAAAGCTCAGAAAGGTGTTCCGAACCCGTTCCGACCGGGCGAGACGATGGACGTTGCGGCCAAGCCGGCCACGAAGGTCGTCAAGGTTCGCGCCCTTAAAGGTCTGAAAGACATGGTGTGAAGCCGGTCTTTAAGCAGACTGCGAAAAAGCCGGGCCTTCGAGCCCGGCTTTTTTTTGCTCACGCGG
>CAZFVT010000036.1:0-15327 GCA_964522355.1 uncultured Woeseiaceae bacterium
CGGGCGATGCGGACACGATGGTCGCCCAGGTTCTCGATTCCCAGGGTGGCTTCAACCAGGTGATCGTCGCGGCGAAGGCGTGGATAGAGCATGGCGTGGCCATAAACGTGGTTTCCGATCACGCCTGATCGCCAGGGAAGCAGGCGCTTTCGCCTGTGGTGTATCAACCGACGGCGACGCATCAACTTATGCAGGATCCGGTCAGCGCGCAGGCCAGCGTGACACCAACAAACACGACGTTCGCGGATGCCAGCAGGCAGAAAGCCAGTCCCAAAAACCAGGTAAACACGACCGTGCAGGCCTGGGAACGACAGAGCTGGATGACGGCGCAGACAAGGAGCAGAGGTACGGACAGCGCGATCAGGCCAGTACTGAATCTCCCTGCGAAGCTCTGGCCGGCTCCGTCGAAAGGAGAACTCCAGAAATAGAGCGATCCCGCGGCCATCAGCGCGGCCAGTCCAATGGCATCCAGTAGCGACCACCACGGTCGGTTCCTCCGGCGCTTGCCGGCGTAACGATCGAGCAAGAGAACACCACCAACCAGCTCCATGCCGACGAGGGGCAACGGCGGCAGGGTACTGGCGGCAATCGCGAGGTGGGTCGCCGCCTCGGCGGTCAGTCCGAGCAGCAACGCAATGGCGCCGACCACGATAAACAGGGGGGTGTTCGCCCGTCGTGGGGGATTGCACCGAATCGTTCGCCTCATCGTCCTCTCCTTCGCATCCGTCGCGCCGGGGTCGGATCCCGGCGTTGTGACAACTCTCGCCGGACACGAGAAAGAGTGACTGAGGTCGGCCTGATGAATGGGTGAGGATTCAGTGATGGGGCGAGATAGGCCGGTAACGGGCTCGTCACATGAGGCAATTAGCCTGCTTTGACAAGCAATCTGTCACCCCGTAGGGTCTTTGACCGTACCCCTGTGCATTGGGCGCTCAGGGTTCGCCGGGCACATCGAGGATAATTAATGGTTTCCCATCTGGAAGCGGCCGAGAGCAGCGCTTCTGGCCTGCTGCGCGCCAGATTTTCTGCCGTGCGGGCTGAGAGCCTGGCGCTGGTGGAATCCCTGGAGCCGGAAGACTTTGTCGTCCAGAGCATGCCTGACGTCAGCCCGGCGAAATGGCACCTCGCCCACGTGACCTGGTTTTTCGAAGCCTTTGTTCTCAAACCCTTTGCTGCGGACTACGAAGTCTTCGACGAGCAGTTCCACTTTCTATTTAATTCCTATTACTACAGCGCCGGCGACATGCACCTGAGGCCGTCGCGGGGCATGCTCACCCGGCCTACGGTTGCCGAAGTCCGCGCGTATCGCAGCCACGTCGACGAAGCGATGCTCGCGCTACTGGACAGCCGCGGTGACGATGCCGACATCGCCATGCGCGTCGAACTGGGGCTGAATCACGAGCGCCAGCACCAGGAGCTCCTGCTCACCGACATCAAGCACGTGCTGTTCCGGAATCCGTTGAAGCCGGCCATGAACCCGGCGCTCAGGATGCCGGATTCCGTCGAGCCGGCCGAGCATACGTTCATCGAGGGGCCCGAGGGCATCGAGGAGATTGGTGCGACCGGTAGCGGCGCCGATGGCGGCTTCGCTTTCGACAACGAAACCCCGCGACATCGGGTGTTGCTTCATCCCCACCGCATCGGATCCCGCCTTATTACGAACGGCGAGTACCTCGAATTCATGGAAGACGGCGGCTACGAGAACTCCCTGCTCTGGCTGTCCGACGGCTGGGCCGCCGTCAACGAACAGGGCTGGAATCGACCGCTCTACTGGAGTGAGGATCGCGAGCACGAGTTCACCCTGGGCGGCATGCGCGCGATCGATCTCGATGCGCCGGTCTCGCACGTAAGCCTCTATGAAGCGGATGCGTTCGCGCGATGGGCCGATGCGCGGCTGCCAACGGAAGCCGAATGGGAAGTCGCGGCCAGCAGCGAGGCCGTCGCTGGCAACCTGTTGGAACGCGGCCTTTGGCATCCCCAGAGCGCGGCCAACGGCAGTCAGTTCTTCGGCGACGTCTGGGAGTGGACTTCATCGGCCTATGGGCCTTACCCGGGCTTCAAACCGCTGGAAGGCACGCTCGGCGAATACAACGGCAAGTTCATGTGCAACCAGGTGAGCGTGCGCGGTGGCAGCTGCGTCTCCGCGGCCGATCACCTGCGCGCCAGCTATCGCAGTTTCTTTTACCCGGATGCTCGCTGGCAGTTTCTCGGCATTCGACTGGCGAGGGACGGCACCTGAGGTGCCGACATAAGGATATGTCTTCAACACCGCTCGAGGCCGTAGGCCTCCACGAAATCTCCGAACAGGACGAGAGCCGCCAGCAGGTGCTCGATGAGATCATCGCCGGCCTGTCGCAACCTCTAAAGACGCTGTCGCCAAAGTTCTTCTACGACGAACGGGGCTCCGAGCTTTTCGATGAGATTACCCGGCTGCCGGAGTACTACCTGACGGTAACCGAAGCCGAGATCATGCGGGACTGCATTGCGGAAGTCGCCGAGCTCATCGGCCCGCAGGCCAGCGTGATCGAGTTTGGCGCCGGCAGCAATCAGAAGATCCGCCTGTTGCTCGCGAACCTTAAGGAACCGGCGGTATACGTGCCGGTGGATATCTCGCGGGACTTCCTCGAAGCGGAAGCCAAGGACCTCGCCGGAGACTTCCCGGAGCTCGAGATCATCCCGGTGGCCGCCGACTTTACCCAGCCGTTTGATCTGCCGAACCCGGCGATCATGCCGCGGCGAAACATCGTCTTCTTCCCGGGGTCGACGATTGGCAACTTCAGCCCGGAGGCATCACTTGAGCTCCTGAAGGTGATGCATCACGAAGCCGGCATCGGCGGCGGCCTGCTGATCGGTGTCGACCTCAGGAAAGACCGTGCAACGCTGGAACAGGCTTACAACGACGCCGAGGGCGTTACGGCTGAGTTCAACCTCAACATCCTCACGCATCTGAACCGGGTTTACGGCGCGAACTTCAGGCGCGAGCAGTTCCGCCATTACGCCGTCTATAACGAGGACGCAGGTCGTATCGAGATGTACCTTATCAGCGAGATCGATCAGTCGTTCAGCATTGGCGGACAGGAGTTCAGCATGGCGCAGGGCGAGCGCCTGCTGACCGAGCACTCGCACAAGTATTCACTGGATGGTTTCGCGGCCCTGGCGTCGGCCGCCGGATTCAGCGTCAGGAAGGTCTGGACCGACGGCGAAGAAAAATTCTCCGTGCAGTTCCTCGAGCGCGACTAGTACGCGACAGGCACCTTACTCGGACGGCGGCACGTATTCCTTGGGCGCGGCGGAGCCTTCGCCGAAGAAGAACTTCTCCATTTCCGTTTCGAGGAACTTCCGCGCTTCAGGCTCGATGGGCGTCAGTCGATACTCATTGATGAGCATCGTCTGGTGCCCGAGCCACTGCTGCCAGGCTTCCTTGCTGACGTTCTCCCAGATGCGCTGACCCAGCTCGCCGGGATAGGGCGCATAGTCCATTCCTTCACCTTCTTTTTTCAGCAGCACGCACTGCACGGTTCGGCTCATCTAGCTCATTCCTGTGGTTTCATCGGTGGCGCCCTGGCGAAGACGTTCGATCAGGGTCTGCACCGGGGCTGGCAGCCCCACGCCGGGTGGCGTGTCGATGGCATACCATCCCGCGTTTTCACGGTCCGCTACTTTACGCGATGCGGACTGCACCTGCACTTCAACCGGCAGGATGTCCAGATCGTAGTGACTGAAGCTGTGGCGAAGCGCCGGCCAGTCTCTGCTTTGATCTGCATTCAGCGAAAAACGCTCCTCGAGCCAGCCGTCGATCCTCGCTCGATCGTCCACCTCCGGCAGTGACCACAGGCCGCCCCAGATCCCGCTGCCCGGCCGCTTCTCAAGATAAAGCTCGCCGTTGTCGTGAACGATCAGCATGACCGTCTGCCTGAGCGGCTTGTCCTTCTTCGGCTTGCGCCCGGGATAGGCCGTTTCGTTGCCCTGGGCGTGGGCGGCGCAGTCACCCTCGAACGGACAGAGCAGACAGCCCGGTTTGCTGCGCGTGCACAGGGTCGCGCCAAGGTCCATGATGGCCTGGGTGTAGTCATCGACTCGCCTATCAGGCGTCACCGCCTCGGCCGCATCCCAGAGCCGATTCAGGGTCTCTGTTTTGCCGGGCCACCCCTCGATGGCGTGGAAGCGCGCCAGAACCCGCTTCACGTTACCGTCGAGGATTGGCTGGCGCTGTCCCCGCGCAATCGACAGGATGGCGCCGGCGGTCGATCGACCGATGCCGGGCAGTGCCATCATGGCCTCAAGACTGTCGGGAAACTCGCCGTTGTAATCGTCGCAGACAGTGACTGCCGTGCGATGAAGGTTGCGCGCGCGGGCGTAGTAACCCAGACCGGACCAGTGATGCAGCACGTCATCGAGCGGCGCTTCCGCGAGCGAGGCAACATCCGGAAACCGCGCCATGAATCGCTCGTAATAGGGAATAACCGTCGTCACCTGGGTTTGCTGCAGCATGATCTCGGAAACCCAGACCCGATAGGGGCTCTTGTCCTGCTGCCAGGGCAGGTCCTTGCGGCCGTGGTCGTCGAACCACGCGAGGAGGCGCGCGGCGAAATCGTTCACTCGACCGGAAACTTCGTCTCGCGGCCTTGGGCCAGCGCTTCAATGCGATCGACGGCGCGTACCGCACCGGCCCTCAGGGCACGGCGGATGTAGAACGGGCCCACGACAGGGGGAACCCAGAAAGAGGGCTCCATCGCAAACTCATAGATCATCCGCGTCTGCTCGCCCTCGGTAATTAGCGTCCACTCTTCCTGGGAATACTCGAAGTCGCTTTGCTCCGGATCCACGACCGCACGAATGTGGCTCTCCGGCGTCAGCTCGAGGTGCCCGAAGCGCTTGAAGGTGACGCAAAAGAACAGCACGCAGCCTTCCATCTCGTTATAGAACTGCGGCCGACCCTGCTCATCGGGCGGCCGGTTCTCGCTGACGGTGAACGCGCTGGTGAATTTCCGGAACTGATCGTAATCCGTGAGGATGCGATAAAGATCCTGCTGGCCGGCGTCGAAGACAGTCTCTGAGCGAAGTTCATAGCGTCCATCGACGCGCTCGACGGTCACATCCTCCAGCTCGGCAGCCGACGCTGTTGAGCAGAGCACGGACAGACCTGCCGTGCTCAAGAGGCGGCCAATGACCCTGCGGATTGTCGAACGCGGCGCTGCCATGATGTTTACCGGGGGAAGATGTTCCTCAACTGGTCCTTGAGTTGATCCTCGAGATCCTTCTCTTCTTCCTGACCCTCTTCCGACCCTTCGGCATCGGAGTCACCGCCGAGCAGCTGATTCAGCAGCTCCGCCTCGAGCTCCTCGCGGGTATCCTCCAGCGCACGCTCGACTTCCTGGCGGAACAGTCCTTCGATGTCCGGGCGGAACGATGGCGACGCCAGCGGGCCGCGAATCCGAATCGGGATCAGCGCCTCGGTGAAATCGTTGAGTTCGTCTTCACTGGCGTTGCTCATGAACTCCGGCGTTTCGAGAATGCGCGCCTGCACGGAGTAGTCGACTTCATTCGCGCCGAGATCGACCGTGCCGGTTCCCGTGACGCGAAGAAACGGGAGCTCGGCAACCAGGTTGTCATTGTTGAAGATGCCGTTCGTGACCGGACCCGAAGCGGTAATCGCCGTGAACTCGGTGCGCGCCGGCAGGCGGGGCGGCGGCGGCTCTTCGCGCTTGTAGAGTGCCCGGGCGCTGCGCAACTGCTGCCAGACATCAACGCCCTGCCAGGCGCCATCGGCAAGCTCGAAGGTCATCGAGCCGCCGAGGTCAGAGGCAATATCGGACATCGCCAGTCCGGAGCCGGCCAGGACAAAATTTGCGTTAACCGTGCCGCTGACGTCGGTGACGCCATACATGGATTCGAGCATGGCGGCGATGTCGACGTCATTGATGAACTCATTGACCGCGAGTCGCGGCACCTCGCCGGACGCATCCACGTTTACGTCACCCGCGTAGCTGCCGCCAAAGAACTCGGCGCCGATCGGATAGAGGCGAAGTTTGCCGGCGTCGCTCGCTACGCCCAACTCCATGCTGGTAAACGTAACCGGCCCGACAAACGCCTCGTCAAGGCGCAGGCTGCCGCGCGCTTTCAGTGCGCGGATGAGCTCCACCGGGATTTCCACGTCGGCGGATTCTTCGCTCGCGGTCGGCGCCTCGGCCGGGGGCGCCATGTAGTTGTCGAGCGTGATGCTGTCGGCACGCAGATCGAACTCGAGAAAGCCATCTTCGGTGAGCGGCAGGGACAGGTCACCGGTCAGCGCGGTGTCATCCATCCGCAGCACCAGGGAGGACAGGGCGAGCGTCTCGTCCGTCATCGCCGCGTTGGCTTCGAACGACAGGGTCTGCAGCGCGTTTGGATCGGCAGTGACGGGCGGCTCGATGTCGATCCGACCCATCAGATCGGTGAGCGAGAAGTCGGCGACGCGAAGTGCCGCACTGACCGTCGGCGTGCCGCTGTAATTGATGGGCTGGACGTCCGCGCTGATCGTCAGCCCAAGCGCCTGGAGATCGAGCTCGCCGAGCGTAAGTTGTTCGGCCGCTGTATCCACCTCGATGGCACGCGAGTCGAATCGAATTTCTGCCGGCTGGCTGAACACTCCATTGATGGTGCTGGTCACCTGCAGATTGTCGACCACGATCTCCTGCAGGCCCTCACCAATAAGTACGCCGGCAACAATCGTCATGTCGCCCTCAAGCTCATCGGGTGTTGCCGAAAAGGCCAGGGAACCATCAATCTCGAAGCGTTCGCCGAAGGCGATGCGCCCGGTGGTCAGATTGACGTCACTGAGCTCGTAGCGACTGCCCGCCTGATCGTCGCGGTAGCTGACGTTGGCCGCCAGCAGCTGCACGTTGTCGATGTCGAGAGATCCGCCGGCGCTGCCGTCTCCTGAAGCCGGCCGGGGTTCGTCACGCCCGCTGTCGGTTGCCTCACCCTGGCTGGCGAGATCTTCCCAGTTGTTTCGACCATCGCGGAGCACGGCGAGGTTGGCGGTAAAGCCTTCGAGCGTCGCGGTGCCCACCTTGACGTTGCCACCCGTCAGGAGCGGCAGCAGCTTGACGCTCAATCGCGCGTTATCGAAACGGACAAACGGCTCATCGCCGAAACCCTCGGCATTGCCGAGCGTCGTCTGCCCGATTTCGATCGCCAGCCAGGGGAACAAGCTGAGCGAGACGTCGCCATTGATAGCGAACTCCCGACCGGTCGCTTCGGTTACCGCGATGGCTATGTCGTCACGATAGTCGTTTGGATCGAAGAACAGCACCAGCGCCACGGCGCCGATGACCAGGATGCCGGCAACCGCCGACACCAGCACCAAAATCAGCTTGACGAATTTCGCCATGATCTACGGTCCTTCACGAAGACTTGAGTTGGATTGTGCGCGCCGGCCACGTGCCCAAACGCTGGCCGATCGCTGGATGGGCAAAGCCTACCACTGTGACGACCCTCTTGACCGCAACAGGTTCCGGTTTTTAGCGCAAATTTCGGCCTGCCCTCGGGTACCATCTGAACCCTGCAGCCCGGTGATTATCGGGCCCCCATCGGCACCCACGGAGCGCTTCTGATGCCGGACACCCCGCTATTGATGGCTTTTCTCGCCGCGGTGATCGCCATACAGCTCTCGCCGGGCCCGGACATGATGCTGGTCATTGCTCGGGGCGTCGGCCAGGGACGCCGCGTCGCGCTCACCTGCGTCGCCGGCATCGCCGCCGCATCGCTGGTCCAGATTCCGGCGCTGGCGCTGGGCGTCGCCGTAATCTTTGAACGCTCCGAGCTCGCCTACCTGCTCCTCAAGTACCTGGGCGCCGGCTACCTGATCTATCTCGGCATCCGCTTCATGGTTACCGCATCAAAAAGTGAAGCGTTGGCGGAAGCAGGAGTGACCTCGGCGCGGGCAGCGTTCTTCCAGGGTTTCTGGGGCAACCTTCTGAATCCCAAATCGCTGGTCTTCCTGCTGGCGTTCCTCCCCCAGTTCGTCGACCCGGGACGCGGTGACGTAAGCACCCAGCTCCTGGTACTCGGCGTCATCCACAAGTCGATCGGCGTGATGGTGGACGGCAGCGTCGCGATTCTTGCCGGCACCAGCGGCAACTGGCTAAAGCGTCATCCCGGTTTCAAGCTGTGGCAGGAGCGGGCGGTTGGCTCGATTCTTGTTGCGCTGGGAGTGCGGCTGGCGTTTGACGGTCGACAGTAAGAACGAGGCGCTGGTCTGGCGGACGGTTAGTCCTTGCAGATATCCATCCGCCCGTTCAGCGTTCTTAGCGTCACTCGCCCGCTGCCGTCGCCTTCGGTGAACTTCAGTTCCTGGCCCGGCGTGTAGCGGCTGGTGCGCTCCGCCTTCGGCCCGAAGCAGTTTCGGATCGCGCCGTTGAAGGTTTCGATATCGAAACGCGCGTTGATGCCATCGACGAAGTGCAGATCGATGCCGCCGTTGATGGTCTCCATGTCCAGGCGGCTGTCATCCGCCATGCGGGCGCGAAACTCGATGCTGCCGTTCACGGTGTTGAACTGACCGCGGGTAAAGCTGCCGTCGATCGCGACGAGGTCGCCGCTGACGGACGTCATTTCAATATCGCCGGCGAGACCCGAAGTTTCGATGTCACCGCTGACCGAGGACAGCATGGAGAACGCCGGCTGGTTGTCGCCGGCCACCTCGATGTCGCCGCTAACCACCTCCGCCTGGATGTCGGCGGCGTAAACCGACGTTGCGATGTCGCCGCTGACTGCGTGCAGTCGCTGCTCACCGCGGATATCCGCAACGTCTATGTCGGCGCTGACGGCACCGACGTCTATCGAACTGCTCTCGGGCACCCGGATCACGAGGTCAGCCCGGGCGCCATGGTTGCCGTTGTTGGGTGTGCGTACTTTGACCAGCACTTCGTCACCGCTGCGCTCGACAATCAGCTCCTCAACGCGCGATCCGAGGTCGGCGTCGACAACCACCTGGTTGCGATCCCAGCCCATGATCTCGATGGAGCCTGCGACGTTCGATACCGACACCGAGCCGTCGGGGCTGGCATCAACCGTCCGCTGTACCTCGACAGCAAATGCCGCATAGCTGATGCCAAGCGTCAGCAGGCTGCCCGCGACGATTCCTCGAACTTTCATAATTCTCTCCCGAGCGGTTCGAACCGCTCAGATATCCTCGCGCAGCATCAGCGCACTCGAAATTCCGTTGACCTTGCGCATCACCGCAAGCTCCTCGCGATAGCTGGCAAGCAGCAGTTCCTGCAGCAGCGGGTTATCGGGCTCGGCCGCCAGCGCGGTATTGATCTCGTTGATAGCAGCACGAATCACCGCAAGGCTCTCCTCGACGGTCGTCCGCGTCTCCGGTGACAAGAGCTCAAGCTCATCGGTCAGGCGCGCCTCAAGATCGCGCCGCGCGTCCTGGAAATCCGGGCCCAGCGAGTAATCACCACCGAAGCTGGCACGCTCCGCCGTCAGCGGCATGACAAGAACCGGATCACCGGTGCTCGGGGTCGGTGCATCGTCCTTCACGGCGAGCCAGGTCAGGCCCGATGATCCGCCAATCAGCAGCACCACGGCTGCCGCCTGGGCGAAAAAAGAGCCCGGATTGAATGACCAGCCGGCCGAGCGCTCAGGCGCCTCGATCGCAGCCTCGATATCCGGCCAGAGATCACGCTCAGGCTCGACGTCCGGAGACAGCGAGCGAGCCCTCTCCATGACCGCATCGAACGCCCGGTCGTCGTCAATCTGATCGTTGTTGCTCATGTTGCTTCACTCACGGGTTCGAGCTGCTGTTTTAGCAGGCGCTTGGCGCGATGCAGCTGTGCCTTTGAGGTACCGATGGCGATGTCGAGCATGCGGCCGGTTTCTTCATGACTGTAGCCGTAAACGGCATGCAATACGAAGACGTGGCGCGCGCCGCTCGGGAGATTCGACAGCGCTTCTTCGATGTCCTGGACCTGGCCGGAATCGCCAATAGACTCCCGAACCGGGTGCACGTCGCTGACGGCCTCGATACGGTCGTGCTCACGGCGGGCGCTGCGCATCCTTCCCAGGACCACGTTGACGGCAACCCGGTGTATCCAGGTGCCGAAACTGGAGTCGCCGCGAAACTTCTGGAGCTTGCTCCAGGCCTGGATAAAGGCCTCCTGCGCGCAGTCCTCGGCCTCGGCGGCGTTTCCGGTCATCCGCAGGCAGAGCCCGTAGACCCTGCCGGAGTGTGCGCGATAAAGAGACTCAAAGGCACGGGTATCCGCCCGTTTGGCCCGCGCGACCAGCAGCGCTTCGGTGTTTCCAGCCGGTTTCTCAGCGACGTTCATGCACTGAACTCCAGCTCCCATTATCGCTTCCACTCCTGCCACCTCCCGGTATTCTCTTTGTTTGACGCCGGGATTCAGCAAAAGGTTTAGCGGCAAAACCCGCCTTTCGTCAAAAAATGGCCAAGGCATGCGCTTCTTTCGCGGTGTTTTTACGCGTTTCTGTTATCATTCGCCACACCGGCTGCGGGACGCGTCCAGCGTCAACAACAAGAAGCCGGATGCTGAACGGAGACAGCTAGAGGCATATGGCGGGGCATTCAATCCTGTTCCTCGGACGTAATGATTTTGCGCCCGAGTTCATCGAGCAATTGCGCCAGTCCGCCTTCGCCGAGCGACTTCACGCCACGGACACGATGCGGGTGCCCGATGAGGACATCGGGCCGATCGACGTGGTGCTGTTCGAGGCAGGCCCCTGCATCGCCAGCTCCGGGCAAACGTTAACGGCCTTCGTTCAGGGCAACAGAACCTATCCGCTCATTGCGCTGACCACCCGGGATGAGGAACACCGCGGCATCGCCGCCGTCAACGCCGGCGCCCAGGGCTATCTCTGCGTCGATGACGTGACGCCTGAGAGTTTCTCCGCCGTGCTGGATCACGCGCTGCAGCGCCACGACCTGATGCTACGGCTGTCAGAGGGCGACACTACGGTTCTGTCGATCCTGGGCAGCATCAACGACGGCGTGATCGTCGTCGATGACGAGGGCGCGGTACTCGACATCAATCCGGCCGGCCGTTCGATTCTCGGTATGGGACCCCGCGACATGCCCGCCGGCGATTGGTCGGAGCGTTTTGGTGCGCTGTCTCCGAACGAAGACGGCGACGAAGCCGTGACCCTTTATCGGGAGCGCCCGCTGATCCGCGCCGCACTCGGCGACAAGTTCGAGGGGCAGCTCTCGGTCTATCGCGCGCCGGAACAGGCCGACCTGGTCCTCAACATCAATGGACAGAGCCTGCGCGATCGGGAGGGCAACAGGCTGGGCGGCGTCGTTACGTTCCGTGATGAAACCGCCGCGCTCACGCGGAGCCAGGTGCTGGAAAGAAATGCCCAGTACGACGAGCTGACCGGACTGCCGAACCGGCAGCTGATCCAGAGGGAGCTGACGAGAGCGATGGGTCGCTCGGGGCGTTCCGCCGTGCCGCTCGCCGTGCTGATGATCGGCGTTGACAAGATCAAGTCGGTCAACGAGACGCTGGGGCATGATGCCGGTGATGATCTTCTGCGGGAGATCGGTGAGCGGCTGGGTGACAACCTGCGTATCGGCGACTTCACCGGACGCTGGGATGGTGACGCCTTCGTCGTTTGCCTGGAAGACATCAAGGATCCGCAGGACGCCGCTTCGGTTGCACAAAAAATCGTGTTGCTCCTGTCCGAAAAATATCGCCTGCGCGGTGCCGAGCTGTTCGCGACGCCGAGCATTGGCATTGCCATGTACCCGGAATCCGGCGAAACGGCCGAGCGCCTGATCAACGCCGCGGAGCTCGCGATGCTCCAGGCGAAAGAGCGCGGTGGCGGCCGACTGCAGTACTACTCAAACTCTTTAAACCGCAAGCTCGAGCAGCGTGAAGAACTCGAGGTTGGCCTGCGCCACGCGCTGGTTCGCAACGAATTTGTGCTGCACTACCAGCCTCGCATCGATGTGAAGAACAGCCGGCTGATCGGTCTCGAAGCGTTGCTGCGCTGGCAGCATCCACGCTTCGGCCTGCTCGGCCCGGATCGGTTCCAGGGCATCCTCGAATCGAGTGGCCTGGTGCATTCAGCCGGGGAGTGGACAATTCAGACGGCGTTTCGGCAGCTGGCTGCCTGGCAGCACCAGTTTGAGCTTCCCGACCTGTCTCTCGCGATAAAGCTGTCGGCGCAGCAGCTACGTTACGGCCGGCTGGTTGAAGCGGTGCGCAACGCGCTGGCCGACGCCATGCTGGATGCCGGCTGCATCGAATTCGAGATCGACAACGGCTCCATCATTCGACAGCGCTCGGCAGAACTCGAAACCTTACGCGGTCTGCGCAAGCTCGGACTGCGGATATCGCTCGATCACTTTGGCACGACCGAGGTTTCACTCAACGCGCTGGACACCGGCGTCATCGACAGCTTCGTGCTGGACCAGTCGCTGATTCGGGACATCGAGGAAAACGACAGCCACCAGCGCATCGTGCGAGCGGCGATTGCCATGGCCCGCGGTCTCGATATCGAGGTTGCCGCCTCGGGCGTGGAAACCATGACCCAGCTCGAGTACCTGAAGACCTGTCACTGCGACCTGGCCCAGGGTTTCCTGATCAGCCGACCCATGCAGGCGGATCGGGTCCCGGCTATTCTGAGAAGCGAAATCGCCGGAACGCGCCTTCTGGCGCGCGGCATGCCCTGAAGCGGCACCCCTATTGTGGGAGCCTCAAGCGGCGGTTGAAGACGGTTTAACCAGCTGACTCTCCGCACTGCCAGCACACGGCAAACTGCGCTTCATTGAACTCATCGCAGCTGCGGCAGCGCCAGTCGTCACCGGCGCTTTCCGCGAGCACATTGTTCGCATCAATCAGCTGCAGAGCACGATCGTAGTCAAGATCGTGCTTCACCCAGAGTTCCGGCCACACCTCCTGGAACGGTATCTCCCCAACGATACCGCCCAGGTGCTCGTTGCGAATGAATGCTTCTATGCCTTCGCTGACGAGGATGTTGCGGTAGTGACTAATCGTGACGATCGATGCACTACAGGTCACCTTCTTCATGCAACCTCAGGCCGACAGTGCACCCAGGAATTCCGCCGGGTCCTCGCCACGCTCCAGCACTTCGACGAGCGCGGAGCCAACGATTGCCCCGCTGGCGTGCCGCCCGACGTTCTCGACATCGGCGGCGGTACGAATGCCAAACCCGGCGCAGACCGGCAGCGATGAAACGTTGCTGACCGAGTCGAGATAGTTCGTAAGATCGGCAGGCAGGCCTTCGCCGCCGCCGGTCACGCCCTTGATGGTCACGGCGTAAAGAAACCCGCGCGACGCGTCGGCGAGCTTCTGCACGCGCTCTGCCGGCGTTGCCGGAGTTACGAGCTGAATGACGCCAAGCCCTTTCGCCTCCAGCGCCTCGCGCAGTTCGGCAGACTCCTCGAGCGGCAGGTCCGGCACGATAAAGCCACCGACACCCGCTTTGGCGGCACGCTCGGCCAGCGCCTCATAGCCGAATGCAATGAGCGGATTCATGTAGGACATCAGCACCAGCGGCGCCTCAACCGAGTCGGCGGCGGCATCGAGCTGGTCGAAGATCCAGCTTAACGACACGCCCTGTTGAATCGCCGAATGGCTGGAGCGCTGAATCGTCATACCGTCAGCCATCGGGTCGGAAAACGGTACGCCAATCTCAACGACGTCACCGACGCGACTGACCCTCGCCAGGGTATCGGCGAAACCGTCGGGGCTCGGATAGCCGGCAGTTATGAACGGGACCAGGCCGGTCCGGCCGGCCGAGCGCGCCGCTTCGAGCGCGTGCTTTATGGTTTCATGCGGCTGCATTGACGTGTTTCCTTACGGGGTACTGAGTCAGGGTCGGCATATCCTTGTCACCGCGACCGGAGTTGCCGATCAGTATGGTTTTGCCAGGGTTGTCTGCTGCCCACTTCTTCGCGGCGGCGTAAGCATGCGCCGTTTCGAGCGCGGTGAGAATGCCTTCAAGCTCGCAAAGCTCTTCCAGTGCGGCCAGCGCTTCGTCATCGCCGGCGGCAATGTAGGTGACTCGTCCGATGGACTGAAGCAGGGCGTGTTCCGGACCGACGCCGGAGTAGTCGAGCCCGGCCGAGATCGAATGGGTCTCCTGCACCTGGCCGTTCGAGTCCTGAAGGATGATCGTGTAGCAACCCTGCAGGACGCCGGGCGTACCGGTTGCGAGGGTTGCAGCATTCTGGCCGAGACCGTCGCCGGTACCGCCGGCTTCAACGCCAATGATTTCGGTTCCTTCGTCGCCCAGCGCCGGATAGAAAAGGCCGATGGCATTCGACCCGCCGCCTACGCAGGCAAACGTTGCATCCGGCAGCTTGCCCGCTTTCTCGATCATTTGCTCGCGGGCTTCTTCACCAATGACTTTCTGCAGCTCGCGGACGAGATAGGGATAGGGGTGCGGTCCGACCGCCGAGCCGAGCAGGTAGTAAATGCCCTCGGGATCGGCAACCCAGGCGCGCAGCGCCTCATCAATGGCAGCACGCAACGTCTTGTCACCGGATTCGACCGGGCAGACCTCGGCGCCGAGACGAAGCATGCGATCGACGTTCGGCGCCTGGCGCTCAATGTCGACGGCGCCCATGTAGACGCGACAAGGCAAACCGACCCGCGCGCAGGCCGCAGCCGATGCGACGCCGTGCTGGCCGGCACCGGTTTCTGCGATGACCTGTTTGGCCCCGAGCTTCTTCGCCAGCAGCGCCTGGCCGATGGCATTGTTGATCTTGTGCGCGCCGGTGTGGGCGAGATCCTCACGCTTCAGCCATACATCGACGCCCCAGGCTTCGCTGAGTCGCAGCGCATGGGTCAGCGCCGTTGGCCGGCCGACCCATTCTCTAAGCTCGGTACGAAACGCCGACTGGAAATCCGAATCCGGCAGATGCTGCTTGACGCCTGCCTCAAGCCGTTCGAAGGCGGGAACCAGCGTCTCCGGGATGTAGCGTCCGCCGAACGGACCGAAGCGACCGCGTTCGTCGGGCAGGTCGCCGCGGATTGAGGCGTCGAGAAGACGCGCCGCCTCGGCGGGTTCGATGATGCTCTTGTTAACCGTCATGGTTGTTCCTGTCACTTACTTCCTGTTTTGAATGGAAATGCGCGAAGCTAACCGTCAGGCCGCCTTCGCGCTGGCCACGTAGGCCGAAATCTTTGCCGCGTCCTTGCGCCCGGGCGCGCGCTCTATGCCGCTGGATGCGTCGACGCCCCAGGGCCGGACGACGCGCACCGCTTCAGCCACGTTGTCCGGTCCGAGCCCGCCGGCAAGAATCATTCGCCCGGACCTGGCAACGGCCGAAGCACGCTGCCAGTCGACCGTCTC
>CAZFVT010000037.1:0-15319 GCA_964522355.1 uncultured Woeseiaceae bacterium
CTTGAGCGCCGTGTCGAGGATGTCCGGGCCGACCCGGGCGAGGAACGGATGCTCATTAATATTTGCGGGCGTCAGGACGTCGACGTCGCTGGCGCTGTAAAGAAGCGCGCTGTGACTATCGGTATGCAGGGCCAGCCGCAGGCTGCGCTTGGTCGCCGGTGGCTTGTCGCGCTTGCAGGTGTACCAGCGGCCGTAGAGCTGGTTGTGGCTGTAGATCGTAAGGTCGTTGTCGAATCGGGTCAGCATCGCCTTGCCGCGGGTATCGACAGAGGTTACCTCGCGACCCTCGAGCTCCGACTCCCAGTACTTGAGATCGTCAAAGGCGAACCAGGCCTCACGAATACGCTGGCCGACCAGCACCTTCGCAATCCGGTCGGCCGCGCGTCGTATCTCAGGCCCTTCGGGCACGGGACGACCTCTGGCGGCGGCAACGTTCGGAGCAGTAGCGCACCTCGTCCCAGCAGTCCGACCACTTGCGGCGCCAGCTGAACGGACGTTCGCAGACGACGCAGGTTTTTTGCGGCAGGTGAGGCTTTTGATGCATGTCGGGCTCCGGCACTTCAGGCGTCAGTATCCACACGGATCGGCGGCCGCGTAAGGCCTCGTTTGTAACTTCTGGTATCCGTTGCCGAGGCACACCAGCCGTCGCGGCATACGAATCAGCCCGGCCGGGCGGCGAATCTGCCTATCGCCGCGCGGTAGAATGCGTCCGCGATTACTAAGTAACAGACTCCAGACACCAGACTCGAGAGAACTCGCCGTGCAGACATTCATGCTTCGCAGATTGACCGTCGCGCTGACCAGCGCCGTCCTCGTACTTACCAGCGTTTCCTCGCTCGCGGCCGGTCGGGTCGCCGTACGCGGCGAGAACGGCGTTGTCGCCAGCTCATCCGCCATCGCCTCGGACGTCGGGGTTGCCATCATGAAACAGGGCGGCAACGCGGTGGATGCGGCGATCGCCACGGCCTTCGCCATGGCCGTTACCTGGCCGACCGCCGGCAACATCGGCGGCGGTGGCTTCATGATTTACCACGGCGCCGACGGCACCCAGACCGCCTTCGACTTCCGGGAAAAGGCACCGCTGGCGGCCACGAAGACGATGTATCTCGACGACGAGGGCAACGTCAAAGACAACTCGAATCACGAGGGTATTCTCGCAGTCGGCGTGCCGGGAACTGTCGCGGGCCTCGCACTGGCCCACGAGCGGTTTGGTTCACTGCCCTGGGAGACCCTGCTTGAGCCCGCTATTCAACTGGCGGCGGGAGGTATGCCGATCTCGTTCAAGCTGAGCGACGACTTCGAGCGCCGCATGCCGCGCTTCGAGCAATACCCGGCGTCGAAGGAGAAGTTCACGCGAGACGATGGCGAGTTTTACCAACCCGGCGATACCTGGGTGCAGAGCGACCTGGCCGATACCCTGCGCCGCATCCAGGCCGACGGCCACGACGGTTTTTATAAAGGTGAAACGGCGAAGCTGATAGCCGACTTCATGGCCGCCAACGACGGCCTGATCACGCTGGAAGACCTCGCCATGTACGAGGCCGTCGAACGCGAACCGATCACGGGCACCTACCGCGGCTACGACATCGTCAGCATGCCGCCACCGAGCTCGGGCGGTGTCGTACTGGTTGAGATGCTGAACATCCTCGAAGGCTTTGAGCTTGCCGAGATTGGTCACAACTCGGCGCTGTACCTGCATCTTCTCACCGAATCGATGCGCCGCGCCTACGCCGACCGCGCCAACTATCTCGGCGACCCGGACTTCAACGAAAACATGCCGCTCGATCGGCTGATGTCCAAGGACTATGCATCGCGGCTGCGAAACAGCATCAGCATGACGCAGAAATCCGAATCTGATCCGGCGCTGTTTGCGCAACGCTACGAGAGCGATCAGACCACCCACTTCTCGGTTGCCGACGGTGACGGCAACATGGTCTCTCTGACCTACACGCTCGAGTGGGGCTATGGCTCACACATCGTGGTCGAAGGCGCCGGCTTCCTGCTGAACAACGAGATGGGCGACTTCAACGCGCGCCCGGGCGTTACCGACGAGAATGGCTGGATTGGCACCGAGCCCAACCAGATTCGACCGCAGCAGCGCATGCTGTCGAGCATGACGCCGACGATCGTGGCGAAAGACGGCGTGCCGCTGTTCGCCACCGGCAGTCCCGGCGGCAAGACGATCATTAACACCACGATGCAGACAATCCTGAACATCGTCGACCACGGCATGAGCATCGCCGAGTCCATCGAGGCACCGCGTATCCATCACCAGTGGCTGCCGGACATCACCCGCTTCGAGGGCCGCGGGTTCTCACCGGACACGATCCGCCTGTACGAATCCATGGGGCATACGTTGAGGAGCGGCCGCTACATCGGGTCGGCTATGGGCGTCTACCGCGATCCTGAGACCGGTGTGCTTTCAGGGGCCGCGGACTCGCGTGCCGAAGACGGCGGGGTTGCCGCGTACTGATTGCGTTCGGCCCGGCTACTCGGCGCCGGGCACGGACTGCAGGTAGGTTGCGATCGCCTGGCGATCTTCGCGAGTCAGGTGGCTGGTGTTGTCTTCAATAACCGGCCCCATGGACCCGCCGGTGAAGTCACCATCCGGCAGCATGCCGATCTCGAGGAAGTAATCGACGTCGCTGGCTCGCCAGCTGCCGATGCCGTTGTCCGGATCACCGCTGATGTTCGGCGCGCCGCCATCCTCGGACAGTTCCGGATTGCCGGTGAGTTCCAGATCCATATCGAGTGCGCCGAACGAGTTCCTCGGCGTGTGGCACTCGCCGCAGTGGCCAACGTGCCGAACGAGGTAGGCACCGCGGTTCCACTCATCGCTTTGCCCCGGATCCGGACTGAAGCGCTCCGCGTCGAAGTAGCGGAACTTCCAGGCACCAGCGGCGAAACGTGAGGACATGATCGGCCAAAGATCGTGTTCGCGGTTTTCCCGGCGAACCGGCTCGAGGCTGAACAGATAGGCCTTTAGCGCCAGCAGGTCGTCGCGCGACATGCCGGTATAAGAGGTGTAGGGAAAGGCCGGGAAGTAATGATCACCATCCGGGTTTTCACCCTCCCAGAAGGCATTGACGAAGTCGTCATCACTCCAGCTGCCGATCCCGGTTTCTTTGTCGGGCGTGATGTTCGGCGAATAGAAGACGCCAAACGGCGATTCGAGCGCATGCCCGCCGGCCAGCGCGACATCGCCGGGCTCATCACCAACGTGACAGCTGATGCAGCCACCGGCGTGCAGCAGATACTCGCCACGCGCCAGCGTCTCTTCATCCGTCTGCGCCGCGACGGGCAGACAGAAAAAAGCGGCCGCTATTGCGGCCGCTTTCGACAGGCAGAGACTAGTTCGACTGGCGGAAGTTGTCATGGCAACCGCGGCAGGACAAACCGACTTCCCGGAACGCGCCGCCGATGGCTGCGCGATCACCGCTGCCGGCAACTTCCTTGAAGTTGGCGGCGGCCGTAACCAGCTTGTCGATAGCCGCCTGGAACTCCTCCGGGTTCTCCCAGATCGCCGGCAGCGACTCGGAACCTTCGACGTTTGAGCCTTCCGGGAAAATGTTCTCGAGCTCAGCGGCCGCGTTAACGAGGCCATCGGCATGGGCCTCGAGCTGACCGTTGTTGTCGACCAGGCCGCGCGCGATCATGGAAGCGGCACCGACATGACCACGAAGCACCGTCATGATGGAAGCGCGATAATCCTTGGCGTCTTCCGGCGTGGTGTCCGCCAGCGCCGGTATCGATGCACCGACCGCAGCCAGCACGCCAATGAATAGTCCGAGTCCTTTTCGTTGCATGGGTCCTGCCCCCTCATCGTTTTTGTTGAGCGCCAGAGGGTATCAACTGACGATTACCGGCAAAAGTCTCCATGTCCTGATGTGATTGAGAATCATTATCAATAATGACCCAGCCGGCGAGTGCTCGGGTTGAGCGCCCCCGCGTGGCATAGTCCGTCTCCATGAGCAGCAACGTGCACGCGGACAACCGCGAATTCGATCGCTATGACCAGGTGGAAAAACGCCATACCTACCGGCTGGCGGAAAACCCCTCCGACGAGTTCGACGAGGATTACCGGATCCAGACCTTTGACTTCGGACGCTATCTCCATGGCGACCGCGACGAGCGCGCTGGTTTCGCCCGGGAGTTTGGCGCCGCGGTGCAGGAAATCGGCTTCTCAATCATCACCGGGCACGGCGTGGACCCGGCGCTCTATGAGCGACTCGAGCCCGAGGTCGAAAGGTTGTTCACGACGACCACGCTGGAAGACAAGATGCGCTTTCGCGCAGCGCGCCACGGTTCGGTCAGCCAGGGCTACTTCCCGATTCGCGAGACCAGCGACATCCATCCGGACCTGGTCGAAGGCTGGGTTTGGTGCCGCCGCGCGTTCGACATCCCGCAGGCAGATGGCACAGCCGCGAAGGATCCGTCCGGGTTCTGGCCGAAGCCCGAGTACGAATCGATCTTTCGGCAACTGGTACTCGCGCACGAGCCCTTGTTCAAGCCGATTGCGCAGGCGATGTTCGAAGGCTTGGGCGTTGACCCGCAGGTCTACGATGAAAAGCTCGATCGAACCAACTTTGGGCTGCGCCTGAACTACTACCCGCCGCTGGATGCGGCCGCGGAAGCCTCGGGCGCGGGGCGACTGCTGGGCCACGAAGATGTCGACCTTTTCACCCTGCTGCCCGCCTCTTCCGTGGACGGCCTCCAGGTATGGAATCACCAGAGCAACAAGTGGGTGCGACTGAGTGCCCCGCCCGGCTCGCTGATCATTAATACCGGCGACTACATGCAGCGAATCACCAACGATCGCCTGCCGTCGACGACCCACCGGGTGGGCAAACCGACCAATCCGGACCTGGCAGGAAAGTCGCGCGTATCGTTCCCAATGGCGGTATACGTCTGGGAAGACGAAATCCTCGAAGTGCTGCCGGGACTCGGCGACGCAAAGTATGAGCCCGTGGAAGCCATCGCTTTTCACACCCGCAGCACCAGCAAGTTCTACGGCGACGACTACGCGGTCGACGGCAGCTCGGATTAACTGCGCACCGGGAACATCATCAGCGCCAATCTGTCTCAGCCGGATAGCGATCGGGGGAGCGCAGCATGAATCACCGTATGTTTCTACGTCGGGTACTTCTGGCACTGCTGCTGGTTGTTCCCGCCCTGTCCGTCGCCCAGACCGGGCAGGGGCCCATTGAAACCTCGCAGACGCATATCCGCTTGGCAGGTGCCGCCTATCGCGACGGGGATTTCGCCCGCTTCGTCAGCGAGCTCGAAACCGCCCACGCCCTGAACCCCGCCAGCCTGTCGACACGCTACAACCTGGCCTGCGGCTATGCGCTCCTGGGTGAGCGTGAAAAATCTCTGGCGCTGCTCGACGAGCTCGCACGCCAGGGTGCCGACTTCGGCATGGCCGCTGATCCGGATCTCGGCAGCCTGATCGGCTCCGAGCCTTTCGAAGCCATCGTCCGGCGGCTGGCAGAAACGACGTCTCCCCGGATCACCAGCGAAACCCACGTCACCTTCGAACAGTACGGACTTATTCCCGAGGGCATCACCCGCGATCCCCGTTCGGGTCGACTGTTCTTTGGCAGCATGCGCACCGGCGAGGTCTATGCCGTTGATACCGAGGGTGCGATCTCCCGGTTCTCAAGCGTCGATCGCCAGAACCGCCTGTCCGTCGTCGGGCTGACCGTCGATACCGACAATGACCTGCTTTGGGCCACGGGATCGGCGTTCGAACTTGCTGAGAACCACGCCGCGGACGATCCGGCAACCAGCGGACTTTTCGGCATCGATCTTGAAACCGGCGATGTCGTCAGAACGCTGCCAGTCGCGCACGACGGCGACTGGCTCAACGACGTCGTGGTCAGCGACGACGGCCGCCTGTTCGCCACAGGCAGCGGTCTCCTCGTCAGCGATTCGGACACCGGCAAACTGGAGCGGCTCCCCACCAGCATCGAAGTCTTCGGCTCCAACGGCATAACCTTCGCTGGTGACGGGCAGACCCTGCTGGTCGCCTCCTACCCGGCCGGTCTGTATGCGGTTGACGCCAACACCGGCGCGGCTCGACGGCTCGAGCCGCCCGAGAACGTCACGCTCTACGGTCTCGATGGACTCTACTGGCATGGCGGCGCGCTGATTGCGATCCAGAACGGGGTGAACCCCTGGCGCCTGATTCGAATTCACCTCGATGCCGGGCTGCAACGCATTACCGATGTCGAGATCCTCGAACGAGGGAGCCCCGCGACAACGCCCATGACCGGCGCTATCGACGGCGACGTCATCTATTACGTCGGTGAAACCGAACCCCCGGACGACACTCCCTCACAATTTCCCGAGGAGATGCAGCAGAACCGGGGTGCGGTCACGATTCGCCGGGCGCCGTTGCGCATCGACTAACGATGTCGGTTGGGGCCGTTGTGGTCGCGCCGTCGCCGGTGCGATGATCGGCGATCAGATGCAAAAGCCCGATGTTCCAAGCGACGATCCCAACGTCGACCTGACCTTCCGCCTCGCGAAGCCCGACGACGCGCCGGCCATTCAGGCCATGATTCGCGCGCTCGCCGAGACTACCGGTGCGCTCGATCGGGTTAGCAGTGACGCCGACGATGTCCGGCAACACGGCTTCGGTCGCGATCCGTTGTTCGAGTGCCTGCTCGCAGAACGCGGTGACGTTGCGGTCGGTCTTTGCCTGTACTTCTATACCTATTCATCGTGGCTTGGAGAACCGGGCGTCTATGTACAGGACCTCTATGTGACGGAGTCGGAACGCGGCGGAGGCGTTGGTCGGCAGCTCCTTGCGACCGTGGCATCGACAGCGCGTGCACGAAATGCCACGCATCTGCGCCTGTCGGTCGAGGCAGATAACCGAAGCGCCGCGGCGTTCTACGAGTCCATAGGCATGGAACACCGCGACCAGGAGCTGACCTATCATCTCGGCGGTTCGGCGTTCACGGCATTGACCGACAGTTCGGGGGACTCTTCATGAAAGTCGTATTCGCGGACGAACAGCTGCTACACGATCCGCAGACCTTTTTCTCTTCCGGCGCGCAGGTGCCGCATCCGGAGAAGCCGGAGCGAGCGACGCGACTGCTGCAGGGCGCGCTGGATGCCGGCCTCGAGCGGCAGGCGCCGGCTGAGCTCGGACTCGACTACGTGCTCGACCTGCATTCAGAGCGCTACCTGGAGTTCCTGCAGAACATCCACCCGCGCTGGCTCAGGATCGACGGCGGCAGCCACGAAGTCGTGCCGGGCATCTCGCCGGACCCGCGGTCCGGCGGCTATCCGAAATCCGCCACCGGGCAGGCCGGCGTGCACCAGTGGGACCTGTCCTGCCCGATCAACGAGAACACCTGGACGTCGGTGCTCTGGAGTGCGCATTCGGCGGCGCAGGCCGCCGCCAACGTTCTGTCCGGCGACGCGGCAAGCTACTCGCTCTGCCGGCCACCGGGCCACCATGCCACCCGGGATTTCGCCGCCGGTTTCTGCTACCTCGGCAATACCGCGATTGCCGCCTCCGCGCTGCGAGAGAAATACACCCGAGTTGCCGTTGTCGACGTCGATGTACACCACGGCAACGGCACCCAGGACCTGTTCTACGATCGCAGTGACGTATTCACCGTATCCCTGCACGCCGATCCCGTTCGCTACTACCCTTTCCATTGGGGCTACGCAGTTGAAACGGGCGAAGGTGACGGCGAGGGCCACAATCTCAACGTGCCGCTACCGCGCGGCACGAAAGACGACGACTACCTGGTGGCGCTGGATGATGCGCTGTCGACCCTGACGGAGTTCGAACCGGAGGCGCTGGTGATTGCGCTTGGCCTTGATGCCTACGTTGGCGATCCCTTCCAGGGCTTTGCCATCACCACCGAGGGCTTCGGGCGTATCGCAAGCCTGCTTGGCGAACTGAAACTGCCGAGCGTGCTGGTGCAGGAGGGAGGCTACCTTTCGGAAGCGCTGGGCGGGAACCTGACCCGCTTCCTCGAAGGTTTCCAGAACGCGCACGGCGGCTGAAGATTCGAATACCCGGCGCGATGGGGCTAAGCTTGGCCCGCTGCTCGACAGACGATAAGAAGAAAAAGACGACCAACCATGACTGAACCCAGCTGGTATTCCATCCTGCCTCCGGTGCTGGCCATTGTGCTGGCGATCTGGAGCAAACAGGTGATCCTGTCGCTGTTCGCCGGCATCTGGATCGGCTTTACGATCATGAACGGCTTCAATCCGCTGGTCGGCGTCACCGCCGGCCTCGACGGCGTCGTCAACGTGTTCAGCGACGCCGGCGATGCGAAGGTACTGATTTTTACGCTGCTGATTGGCTCGCTGATCGCGACGATCGAACACTCGGGCGGCGTCCGTGGTTTTGTGCAATTTCTCGAATCGCGCCGCTGGGTCCACACGCCCGTGCGCGCCCAGCTGCTGGCCTGGGCAACGGGCATCGTCATCTTTATCGAGTCCAATATCACCCTGCTGGTTGCCGGCGCCGTGAGTCGCCCCCTGTTCGATCGCTATCGGATCTCGCGGGAAAAACTGGCCTACCTGATTGACGCCACGTCCGCGCCGGTCTGCGCCATGATCCCGCTGAACGCCTGGGGCGCGGTCATCATCGGCCTGGTCGCCGGTACCGGCGTCGAGAATCCACTGGGTACGTTCATCGAGTCGATCCCTTACAACCTTTACGCGATCGTGGCGATCATCCTGTCGCTGGTCGTCATTTTGAAGAACATCAACATCGGCCCGATGAAGGCGGCCGAGGAACGCACCGCGAAGGGCGAGCTGCTGTGGCCCGGTGCGACGCCGCTGGTCGACACCTCCGACGAACAGGCCGAGCACCCGGCCGACGAGCCGGTGCCTTCAGCCATGTACATGTCGATCCCGATCATCGTGATGATTGGCATGATGCCCGTCGGGCTGCTCATCACGGGCAACGGCAGTCTTATCGAAGGCTCCGGATCGACCTCGATTCTCTGGGCCGTCAGTGCCGCCATCCTGGCTTCCTGGATCATGCTGCTCGGCAGCGGCAAGGCGAACGTGAACGAGCTGATGCGCATTTTCATGAAAGGCGCCGGCAACCTGCTGCCGATCTCGACGATCCTGCTGCTGGCACTCGCCCTTGGCGACGTCGCTGCCCTGCTGCAGACCGGCCCCTACGTTGCCGGCATCGCCGGCGCTACCGTGCCGGAGCCGCTACTCGCACCGCTGATCTTTATCGTCTCCGCCTTCATTGCGTTCTCGGTCGGCTCGAGCTGGGGCACGTTTGCGATCATGATCCCGATCGCGATTCCGATTGCGCTGTCGCTTGGCCTGCCGGTGCCGCTGCTGCTGGGCGCCGCCATCTCCGGCGCTATTTTTGGCGACCACGCCTCACCCATTAGCGACACGACCGTCGTGGCGTCGATGGCATCCGCAACTGACCACATCGATCACGTACGTACGCAGTTGCCCTACGCACTGACGGCCGCGGCGATTGCAGCGGCGGGATTTCTGTTGCTGTCGCTGTTGAGTTGATCGAAACCGGCCTGACGGAGACTACTCGTGGGAGCGGCTTCCAGCCGCGATTCGCAACCTAATCGCGGCTAGGCCGCTCTCGGCCATCCATGGCCTTCGCGGCATTAGTGCATCCTGCACGTCAAGCCGCTCCCACGAAGCAATGCACGCTCGCGCCTGGCTTCGCCAAACGCCTGCTAGACTAGCGCGAACCTGTCCGCAGAGATCCAGGAGCACTTAAGGATGTCGTCAAGAACACCCAGCCCGACCCCAGCCCTGCACATCATTCGAGTCGTCGCTTTTGTTGGCATCATCGCCTTGTTCGGCACGGCGACGGCGCAAACCAACGGAGATGCCGACATGGCATCCGCGCACGACGGACTGCCAAAGCGCGAACTGCCGGTCGACATGTCGCAGTCGAGTGAAGACGAAGTCCGAATTCGCGGCGAGCGGGTGCCCTACCGGGTAACGATTGGCACACAGCCTGTTTACGGCGAAGACGACCGGGCCATCGCGTCGCTGCACTACACGTATTACGAGCGACGCGGCGTCGACGATACCGAGAATCGCCCGCTCTTTATTTCCTTTAACGGCGGGCCGGGCTCGGGCTCTCTGTGGATGCATCTCGGCTACACCAGCCCGAAGGTGCTGATGATCGACGACGAAGGCTATCCGGTGCAGCCCTACGGCGTGCGCGACAACCCGCACTCCATCCTCGACGTGGCGGACATCGTCTACGTCAACCCCGTCAACACCGGGTTCTCCCGCATTCTCGACGACTCGGTGCCGCGAGAGACCTTCTTCGGCGTCGATGCGGATATCGAATATCTCGCCGGCTGGCTCGACGTCTTTGTGTCCCGGGTGGGCCGCTGGCGTTCGCCGAAATACCTGATCGGCGAGAGCTACGGCACGACGCGCGTGTCGGGACTCGCCTCCGCCCTGCAGAACCGTCACTGGATGTTTTTGAACGGCGTCATACTGGTCTCGCCGACCGGGCTTGGCATTGAAGCCGAAGGCCCGTCGCCCCGCTCGGCGATGCTGAAGCTTCCCTACTACGCCGCGGCAGCGCACTACCATGACCAGCTCGAGCCGTCTCTGCAGTCGCGCGATCTGCTGGACCTGCTTGATGAGGTGGAAGCGTTTACGATCGACGAGTATCTCCCGGTAGTCGCAAAAGGCGGGTTCGTCGACGACGCCGATCGCCAGCGGATCGCCGCAGCCGTGGCACGTTATGCCGGGCTTTCTCAGCAGTTCGTACTCGACTACAACCTCGCCGTGCCCTCGTCCGCGTTCTGGAAGGAACTGCTGCGCGACGAGGGCTACACGATCGGCCGTCTCGACTCACGCTATCTCGGTATCGACGGCGTGAACGCCGGCGAGTCCTACGACTATCCGCCGGAGCTGATCTCCTGGAATCACGCTTTCGCCCCGGCGATCAACGCCTACCTGCGCGACGACCTTGGCTTCGAGACCGACCTGCAGTACTACCTCTTCGGACCGGTGCGGCCCTGGGAAGACCAGGACTCGAATGTGGCCGAGGAGCTGCGGCTCGCCATGGCGCAGAACCCCTACCTCAACGTGATGGTCCAGGGAGGCTACTACGATGGCGCGACCGACTACTTCTCGGCGAAGTACGTCATGTGGAATCTCGACCGCAGCGGCAAACTGCGCGATCGCCTGCGCTTCGAGGGTTACCGCAGCGGCCACATGATGTACCTGCGCGCCGAAGACCTCGAAGTCTCGAACCAGCACATCCGCGACTTCATCGAGCAATCGACACCGGGCGAAGGCGTTCCCGCGAGTTACGGCAGCGTCGGCAACTAGCAGCCCGACACCTTGCCGTGGGAGCGGCTTGGAATGCAGGAAGCATTAATGCCGCGAAGGCCATGGATGGCCGAGAGCGGTCCAGCCGCGATCGAAGCGCGGGTCGGAAGTAGATTCGGGACGAACCAACGCAGTCAAATGGGAGCAACGAATGGATGATCTCAAGCGCGTCAGTTTCAAAACCCAGCTGACCTGGGAGCTTGGCGGGGAATCTGTCATCTTTACCGAGACCCTGCCGAACCCGCCGCGGGCCGGCGAAGAGACGCTGATACGGATTACGCACTCAAACGTCTACTGTCCAATCGAAGACACCGAGTTCTTCATCCGCGTCGGCGACCCCGACAACCCAACCGCCTGGGACGCGCCGCAAAGCGCATCGGACTGGATCAAGGCGGAGCTCGTCGAAGAGATCGTTTCGGTCGATGGCGAGCAAATGCACCGCTCGCAGGCGAATGAGCCCTTCGGGCGCGAGCAGGAGGTGCCCTGGGACGGAACCTTCGAAGCACGACTCACGTTCGCCGCGGGCAAGGCAAGCGTCGAGATCAACGTGGTGTCCCAGGGCATGGTCCAGTCCGGCGTCATTGCCGATTGGCATCTGACCGTCGAAGAAGCTTCTTAGGAGGGACTCCCACAGGTTGCCCCACCAAGCACCCGGGCGGCCGCGGCGCGCATCGCGAACCAGTGCGAATTCGCGAGTCTTGCGACCTGAGTAGCCTGCCAGCATATTTGGCGCTTCCTGAATGGACGCGGTGTAAACCTATGAAACTTGCGATGTCGCTACTGCTGGCCCTGGCTTTCGGTCAGGCGATCGCCGACGAAACGGCGCCGACTTATTCCTTTTCCGGCGTCAGCGGCATGGACACCGTCGCCTGGCACCCGAAGCGGCTGCCCGACGCGCGCATTGTCTATGGCGAACGGAATCCGCTGCAGTTTGCCGACCTTCGCCTGCCGTCAACGCCACCACCGCCGGGTGGCTACCCGGTCATCGTTTTTGTCCACGGCGGCGCCTGGCTGGCCGAATGGTCGAAAGACCACTGTGAGCCCTTCGCCGAGGCCTTGACCGAGCAGGGGTTTGCAACCTGGGACCTTGAGTTCCGGCGAATTGGCCATCGTAACGGCGGCTATCCGGGGACTTTTGAGGACGTTGCCGATGCCACCGACTACCTGCGCACCGTCGCCGAAGACTACCCGCTGAATCTGGACCAGGTGATCGCCGCCGGTCATTCATCGGGCGGGCATCTCGCGCTATGGCTGGGCGGTCGGAAGAACCTGCCGGAATCCAGTCCGCTTTACCGCGAAGACCCCCTGCCGCTCGCGGGTATTATTTCGCTGGCCGGGGTCAATGACCTGGAAGTGTCGCTGGAGCTGGGAAACCGCACGGACGTACTGACGCTCTCAGGCATCGAGTCTGCCGAAGGCGGCGAGTCCCGCTTTGCGGAGACCAACCCGTCGCGCCTCAGGCCTTTTGGTATTCCTCAAGTCCTGATGATTGGCGACGGCGACTCACAGTGGCGCCTGGACATGACGAAGCGAGATGCAGACCACGCCATCGCAGCGGGGGATGGAACCCGACACGTCATCATTCCCGGCGCCAATCACATGGACGTTATCGATCCAGGTTCGGGACTTGCAGCAGGCGTTGCGCTGGAGGCAGAAGCGATCCTGCAGCGCTGATCGCGGCTGGAAACCGCTCTTGTCCAGAAAGTTAGGCGCTTGTGCAAACATGAGTGTGAGTTCCTTCTCAGTCATGTGCCCCCGCTGTGCGTCTACAGAGACTGTCGACTAGCAGCAGCAGTGAGCGTCTGGTTCTACCGTCAATTCCCTCGACGGACCCGAACGAGCGATCCGTGAATCACGGATCGTCGTTCAGAATCATGCCACCGGTCTCAGAGTCGTAGAGCGGCTCATCGGCATCGAAGAGCGAGTCGGCCCAGAGATTGCTATCGGCCCACATGTTGCCGTCGGCCCAGAGATTGCTGTCGGCCCACATGTTGCCGTCAGCCCAGAGGTTACCGTCGGCCCAAAGATTGCCATCTGCCCAGAGGTTACCGTCCGCCCAGAGATTGCCATCGGCCCACAGGTTGCCGTCGGCCCAGAGATTGCCCGCGGCCCAGGTCGAATCACCCCAGAGCACGCCGGTGTCCTCGACCAGGAATCCGCCCGTCTCTTCGTGACGGGTCAGCTTCGGCGACAACGCCTGGCCGACCACGATGCCGGTCTCGTTCATAGCGGCATCAACGTCCAGGACGCCGGCGCCCACGTCCGTCGGGCTTGCGTCAAACTTGCGCGCCGAGCGCATAAGCCGCGCCTTGATCGTCGCCGGGTTGAGGGTGGGGTCTTTCTGCAGCATCAGCGAAGCAGCGGCGGCAACCATGGGCGTCGCCATGCTCGTGCCTGACAGCTTCAGGTAGACATCGTTGCATTCGTCGTCCTCTTCTCCGTCGTCGTCCTTACAGTTGACAACACGGCCGGGCAGCAGCGAAGCCAGCTCGGAATTGGCAGGAATCGTAGCGACAAGCTTGTTGCCCGGCGCCACCAGGTCCGGCTTGATGACGTAGTCGCCGATCGACGGACCGCGGGACGAGAAGGATGAAACCTTGTCGTCGTTGGTATTGTCGTTGTCCTGATCCGTCAGCGATCCTACAGTGATGATCTTGCGGGAGTTGCCGGGGCTCTTGATCGTAAAGTTGCCGTTCTTACCAAGGTTACCGGCTGCCGCGACGGCGACCATGCCCTGGTCCCAGAGCGCCTCAGTGGCCAGCACGAGCGGATCGGTCGTGTTGGATTCGGAGATCTTCTTGCCAAGCGACAGATTGACGACACGGACGTTGAAGTACTGTCCGTACTGCGCCAGCCAGTCGTAGGCGGCGAGAACGTCTGACATCGAGCCGTTACCGGAGGGATCGAGCACCTGCAGAGACAGGATTTCGGCGTTCTTGGCAGCACCCCGATACTCGTCGTTCGAGTTCGAACCGGAACCGGCGATGATGCCGGCTACGTGGGTACCGTGACCGTAGCTATCGTTACGACCGGTGTCGTTAAAGACTGAAATCTCGCCGTTGACGATGACCGGCTCCGGGTACTGGCCGCCGATAAAGCTGTACTGGATGATGTTGATATCGAGGTCAGCGTGCGCTGCGACGCCGGTGTCGACGACAGCGATACCAATTCCAGACCCCGTGTAGGCAGAGTTTCCGGACGCCGTGCTCGGCATGTTTGCCGAGAAGCGCGACGATACCGAGGTGGCGCTCATCGTATCGTCCAGCGACAGCCGTTCCACGTTCGGCTCAACGGCCAGGTCGTAAAGGCTGTGCGCCGGCAGGCGAATCGCCTGGTAGTCGAACACGCCGTACTGGCGGACAATTTCACCGCCCAGCTCCGCAACGCGCTCGGCGTCGAACAGTTCCGGGTGCGTGTCATAGCCGATGACCAGCTCGACGAGACCATTGCCACCGGCCTCCGCCAGCGCCGCGACGGGTCCGCTCATCTTGGCGCGAGCCTGAGCCCGAGTGATGGGCTCGACATCCTCAACGTCGCTGTCGCTCTGCTCGCCAGGGCGACGGTTCGTGAAACCGGCATTCGCCTGCTCACTCAACACGGCCAGGTTCGTGGACGCTGTCAGAACGCTTGCGTAGTCGCTTTCCATCAGCGGCGCGCCATCGACCAACGATGCGGAATCAACGCGCGCTTCGTTGCTCGATGCTGCCATCGATTCCGGCACCTGGGACGATTTCGGCGCCTGCGACGCGGTCATCGTCGACACGGCCGACATGGTTAACGGTACTGCGGCGACAAGACCCAGCGCTATGGTGGTAGCGACGGCGAGGCTCTTTCTGCTCAGCGTAGTCATCTTGATTTCCTTATTCGTAGTCATGGCGCTCACCCGACTACTGAGACAGATTCAGCGACCGCGTCCTGATGGTCGACTCCACTGTCGTGGGCTATGAGTTGTCCCGCATGTTTCGCGCGGTACAAAATGGAAGAGGGCTCAATC
>CAZFVT010000038.1:0-12428 GCA_964522355.1 uncultured Woeseiaceae bacterium
CTTCACGCAGTTTTCCGAGCAGGACACCGGCTGGCTCTTATCGATCCACGCCACGATTTGCCGTTCATAGGTCAGTATCACGCCGGTGACTGACATCATCAGGATCACCAGTCCGGCGATCACACCCACCGTCAGGTGTGTCCAGAATACGGCTCTGCGAATCGGTCCGCCCGCTACCATGGTCTTCGTCTCCCTCTCATACCCCGGAGTGAGTCCGGGAGAGGCATTGAAAACCCTTTAGAACTAAATGTAAAGCATTCTCATTTGCGAATACCGGAAGACGATACGGGCAAAGGCGGCGGTCCGGGCCGCTAGCGGCGGCGCGCGTTCTTCAGGCCAATCAACCCGGCCTCGATGAGATCGATCGGAATGCTGCGGCGGATTTTCCGGCTGAGGGTCTTGCGAATGCGCCGTTTGGACGTCGCGTGAGCTTCAAAGTCGAGCGCTTTGAATGCCTCCGCTCGGGAAACGGCGCGGTTCATAAGCTCACCGGTGTCGACCAGCTCGTCAAAGAACCCGGCATGAAGCGCCGACTCGACGTCGAAGTATTCGGCCAGGGTCACCGCTCGCTGGTAGTCCGCCGGATTCAGGCGATTCCCGAGCACCGCTGCCGCCGTTCGCGGCATTGGCATGCCGATGGCGACTTCATTCGCCGAGATCTTGAAATCACCCCGCGTGCCGATGATGTAGTCGGAGCTCAGCATAAGGAACACACCCATGGCGAGCACGTGGCCATTGCAGGCGGTGATAACGGGGTAGGGGTAATTCAGCACGCGGCGGGTAAGGCCGTAACCACCGCCGAGCATACCGATGGCCTTGCTGCCGCCGCGGTTGAGCACCTTGAGATCGAAACCGGCGGAAAACACGTCGTCCCGCCCGGTCAGGATAACGATGGCGCCGTCAGCTTCCGCGCGATCCAGTGCCTTGTTGATGCCCTCGATGACGACAGGCGCCATCGCATTTCGCTTGCCGTCGTCGATGCGAATCGTCGCAATGCCGTCATCAAGGTTGTAGTGAACCGGTTCGCTGATCGTCCTTCTCCCCGCCAGGTCTCGTTGCCGGCGCAACGCCGAACGATACCAAAGCCCCCAGGCGTCTGCCGCCCTCATAGCTTTTCGGCAGGGTATCGGCCGATGGACTAGGCTATTCTTGCCGTCCGGCTGTAGAAAATAATAAGAAGGGGGTTCTTATGAACGTCAGCCTGTTTGCCCTGTGGTTGCCTATTCTCCTCGGTACGTTCCTGGCGTGGATCGCCAGCATGGTCGTGCACATGGCGCTCAAGTATCACAACCACGACTACCAGAAGCTCGACAACGAAGAAGCCGTTATGGACGCCATTCGGGACGGCAGTCCAGGCAAGGGGTTCTACGGTTTTCCCCGGGTCATCGACATGGCCGACTACAAGGACGAAGCGGTGCTTGCGCGCTTCGACAAGGGGCCGGTTGGCTTCGCGATCATTGGTGACAACGGCATGCCCAATATGGGCAAGCTCGTTGGCCAGCAGGTGTCTTTCTTCTTCATCGGCATCCTGCTGATTGGCTATGCGGCGAGCCTCGCGCTGCAACCCGGCGAGGCCTACTTCGATGTCTTCCGAACGGTCATGACGATCGGCTTCCTCGCATTCGGCTGGGCGAGCGTGCCTTACAGCATCTGGTTTGGCATTCCCTGGGCGATGACCGGCCGCTACTTCATCGACGCTGTGATCTACTCGGCGATCGTAGCCGGCTGCTTCGCCGGGTTCTGGCCCGGCGCCTGAAGTAAGGACCTGCGTCGTGCCGGAGTTGCCGGATATCGACGCGTACCTCGCGGCACTCGATGAGCGCATTCTCGGCGGTCGACTCACGTCGGCCGCCGTGCTGAATCCGTTCTTTCTGAGAAGCGTCGAGCCGCCCTTGCAGGAGCTGGTCGGTCGAAAGGTCGTGCGGCTGTCGAGAGTCGGCAAACGGGTTGCCATTGGCCTGGACGACGACTACTGGCTGGTGCTGCACCTGATGATTGCGGGCAGGCTGCAATGGCTGGACGGCAAGCCCAAACCCGCGAAACCCAATCGCAGCGTCCTTGCTCATTTCGGCTTCGATTCCGGTACCCTGACGGTGACCGAGGCCGGAACCAAGAAACGCGCGTCGCTATACGTGGTTCAGGGTGACGAGGCGCTGGCCGGCCACGACCCGGGCGGTATAGACGTGCTATCCGCGGACCTCGAATCGTTCTCGGTTGCGCTCACGCGGGAGAACCGCACCTTGAAGCGCGCGTTGACCGACCCGCGCATTCTGAGCGGCATCGGCAACGCCTATTCCGACGAGATTCTCCTGCGGGCGAAACTCTCACCCGTGACCTGGACGTCCCGTCTCAACGAAGCAGAGATGCGGGCGCTGTACGAGGCCACCCTGTCGGTGCTTGTTGAATGGCGGGAGCGCCTGGTGGGCGAAGCCCTGAAAACATTCCCAAAAAAGGTCACCGCGTTTAGACCCGAAATGGCCGTGCACGGCAAATATGGCAAGCCCTGTCCCGTTTGCGACACGCCGGTGCAGCGGATTCGCTACGCGAGCAATGAGACGAACTACTGCCCGCGCTGTCAGACAAACGGCAAGCTGCTCGCGGACCGGTCTTTATCCAAGCTGCTGAAAAAGGACTGGCCGAAATCGATCGAGGAATTGGAGGAACGCCGCGGTAATTAAGTGCCGCCGTTCAAAAGCCCAGCGACTTGAGCGCCGAGTCCACGCGCTTATGCATGTCCGGCGAACGCATTGGAAACGCGCCGAAAAACTCGCTCCGTGTCAGCGCCGGGTTCCGCTCCTTCGCGTCCTCCGCCCAGTGACGCGCCCGCGCCGTGTTACCCGACAAGGTATGCGCCGCGGCGGCAATCATGGAAATGAGCGCATGCGCACCGGGTGCGCGAGCGCCGCGCTCGGCCCAGTCCGCGGCATCCGCATCTTCGCCGGCGGCTATGTGGGTCAGTCCGCGTGCTGCAAGCATCGCGTAGTAAAGCGGGTCCAGCGGGCTCAGGCGCATCGCAAGATCGAGATGGTCGCGACCCGCATCCGCACTGCCCGCCATGGTCTCCGTCCAGGCGCGGGCATAAATGCCCTGCGCGTAGTTCGGGCTCAGGGTCGTTGCCCGTTCCAGCCAGGACAGCGCTCGATCGAGATCACCCTCCAGCCAGAACGTCCGGCCCATGGTGAAGTTAACGAACGGATCCAGCGGATCGAGATCCATGCCGCGCTGCGCCAGCTCGCGCGCCTTCGCCGTTTCTCCGGGAATGTCGTCCGTGTGCCTCAGGAACGCCGTTTGGAAATGCACAAACGACAGCCCGGCATGCGCACGGGCAAACCCCGGGTCCTGTTCAACCGCGCGACTGAACAGTGCTGAGGCTGCCGCGTTGTCGGCGCGGTTGAAGCGATAGATATGCTGCAGGCCGAGGTGATAGGCCGACCAGGCGTCGAGATTCTCAGGCGCGGCGAGGCGAGCGTCCTGCGCCTCGTGCAGGGGAATCTGCACCTCAAGCGAAGTCAGGATGCTGTTGCGGATCTCCTCGCGAACGGTATGCAGCTCGCTGACGTTGCCTTCGTAGCGCTCCGCCCAGACCACGTCACCGCCGCGCGTGTCGGTGAGCTCGGCAGATACGATGAGTTTCTCGCCGAAGACCTCCACCGTGCCGCACAGGCAATAACGCACGCCGAGCAGCTGGCCAACGGCGCGCGGATCGACGTCCTCTCCGCGCAGGCGGAATGACGAGCCGCGAGCCACAACGAACAGCCAGCGGAGCCGCGCCAGTTCCGTAATCAGCTCGTGCGGCAATCCGTCGGCGATCGACAGGTAGTCACCGGAGTCGCTGAGCGGCCTGAACGGCAGCACGGCGATAGACGGCTTCGCGGGTTCGGGCGGCGGCTCCGTGGCGGGTGCCAGGGAATCGTTGACGAGTTCAACGGCAGCGCTCGGGTCATGCGTGACCCTGACGTCAGCTACGAAGCGCAGACCCTGGCCGTGCACGGTCTTGATGACCGACTGCGACTTGCCGTCGTCGCCCACCGCCTGGCGCGCGGACTTAATGCGGCTGGCAAGCGCCGAATCGCTGACCACCCGACCTTCCCAGAGCTTCTCGAACAGCTCGTCGCGTGATACCAGCCGGTCACGGTGCTCCGCGAGGTAGGCAAGCAGGGCGAACACCTGCGGTTCGACGGCCCGCGGCTCACCGTCGGCGCGCAGTTCCGCCTTGGCCAGATCGAGTTCCACCGTGCCGAACGCGTAGATCATAAAGTCAAGAATAAATGACCCGACGGTCGACACCTAACCCTCTGTCTCGGCTGGCAATTCGAATCTCCAAAAATTCTCCAGAAACTCTTCACGGCCCCTCCAAGCCATGCCCCGCCACAATTCGCACAATGCACTCACTGGCGGCGAGGAACACATGCCAGACACCTTTCAACCTTTAGTCATTCAGAACAGGAGAATCACCATGCCTCTCGTAACCATTGATGTCATCAAAGACGTATTCACCCCCGAACAGAAAGAACAGCTGATCGAGAAAGTCACCGAAGCCATGATCGAAGTCGAAGGCGAAGCCATGCGCCCCGTTACCTGGGTTCGCGTCGCAGAGTTCGAAGGCGGCGACTGGGCCATCGGCGGCAAGCGGCTTGCAGCGAGCGATGTGCACGCCTTGTCGAAGAGTGAGGCGGCGTAGTTAACCACTGACCGCCTGGGCGGGCCGGCGTCCTCGAAGGGCTGCCGGCTCGCTCTTGTCAGAGGGACTGACCGTTCGCGTTGCGAGCCAGCTCCGATGGGCACTCGTCCGCACGCGATACGCAACGAAACAGGGCTCCCTTGCGGGAGCCCTGTACCATTTCCGTTCTGGCGAAGCGCTAGTCACTCAACGCTCGACCCAGAAAACTCACCGAGGCCGCCAGCAGTACAACATCCTTCAGCAGGAATTGTCCCGGGACGACAGACAGTGCCGGGAAGCCACCGAGGCTGCCTTCCCATCCGGGAGCGGTGAAAAGGAAGCTCAGGGTCACGGCGAACGTTATGGTTGCCGCGGCTGCGCCGGCCAGGGCGACGGTCCGATGAATCGGCGCGAGCAGCAGGGCAAGCGCGGTCGCGATCTCGATGCTGCCAATCACATTCGACGCACCCTGCAGGCTAAACAGGCTGTAGAGCCAGGCCGTCAGCGGGCTCGATGCTACGAGGCCCTCGATGGCGCCGGCCTCATAGGCCGTGAACTTCATGGCGCCAATCCAGCCGAGAACCAGTACCAGCGACAGGCGCAGGCCAAGGTCGCCGACGGCGGCAATGCGCTCGCCAAGCGGGGCGGTGGTGGTGTCTGTGAGCCGAGCGTTGTCGGCGATGTTTGCTACGTTGGTCATGGGTATTCTCCTTGGGTTCTAAAACTTGTCGTGTTTCGGTGCATCAGGCTGCGACGATGCGTTCGAGCAGGCCGTCCAGCTCACCGCTCCGTTCCGCGTCGATCAGGTCGTCACTGCCGCCCACATGGACATCGCCGATGAAAACCTGCGGTACCGTCCGGCGGCCGGAGCGCTCGATCATTTCGTTCTGCAGCGCCACATCGAAGGTCACGTCGATGTCCGTATAGGCCACGCCCTTGCGGTCCAGCAGTGCCTTGGCGCGGGTGCAATAAGGGCAGTAGTTTTTGGTGTAGATCGTCACTTCATTCATCTGTCTTCTCGCTTTTCTATCGAACTGTGGATATACGATAGATGGATCAAGGGAGACGAACGACTCTTAATAGTCTTCAAATATGTATTGATCGTCTTCAGATGATTAGCGAGTGATCAATGGGGGTGCCGCTGGGCGTGCTGCCATCCGGGAACGATTGGAAGACGTCAGCGCTGCTCCGACCTGATGCAGAAGATCGCGATCGGGTTCGCGCGTGTCGTAGCGAGATACTTTCCGCCTTACCCTCGTGTGTTGCTCGTGACCATCGAACCAGGCGGGTAAGTTATAGATAAAGCGGGCGGTTTGAGGTCGAGGGTCTTCGATTCAGTTATCGAGTCTTTACCTATCCATGAAGACCAGAGGACGCTTTGCGGGCGGGCAAGTCACAGAGTTGACTCGTGGCGCAGCACGGGCCGCAGATGGACTGACCAGTGCCGGTCTTTCTGGCGCGTGCTAATCAGAACCAGGTCGAAGCCGATGAGGCTGAATCCGTCACTCCGCCAACGCTTCCACCGCTGCATTCATCTCCGAGAAGTCGATCACTCCGCCATGTATCGGCACCACGCGTTCTACGTCCAAACCCCACTCCTCCAGGTTAGCTATCAGGTTCGGCGCAAACTTCTGCGGTGTCGTGCGGCCCGGGTTGAAAAGGTCGGCCTGGACCAGCAGGCGCTCCTCGGGCAGGTAGGCGACCAGCATGGATTGCGAGTGCAGGCTGCCGACGACGTGATATAGCGTCAAGGTCATCGCCTCGTCCCGGTAGGTTCTCTCGTCCTCGACGGTCTCGATGCGGATTGGCTGAGGTGCCCTGGACAGGGTGTCTGATACCAATGTGCTCGGCTGCTCCGCCATGCGGCGATAAAACGCCTCGTTTGCCGCCTGGGTGATAATTGTCAGCCCATTGGCCATGGCGGTCCGCAGGCCACCGGAATGGTCATAGTGATGATGGGTGTTGATCACATGAGTTAGCGGCTTTCCGGGCACAAGCTCGGCAGCCTTCTCGATCAGTGCCAGGGTTCGGGTTTCGTTTGGCGCCTCGAACAGCTTGACGTGGTCACTGAACTCAAACAGCACACTGTGGTGTGACTGTCCGGCGAGGAGCCAGACACCTTTGCCGAGCTGTTCCACCGTGATCCGCGCCGGCGGCGTACCGGTAACGGGCTCGGCGGCGAGGACCTCCGGCGGGGCGCTGACATCGAGCGTGGGGTCGTTGAGCGATTGCTGCGACACCAGGAGCCGGGATACGTGAAACTCGTCGAACGACAAGCTGATGACCGATGGCAGCAGCAGGTTGCCGACGGCCTCATAGTCAGAGAACGCCGTCTGCCGCTGCATGTTGCGCAGGTAGTAATGATGATCGGTGGACACTATGCGGCTTGGAAGGTTGCTGGCGGCATCGACGGCAAGGGTGAAGGCCTTGCCCGATGGCAGCGTAATGTCCGCCATGCGTTCGCCATCAACGTCCCGCAGGTTGCCAACCCTTACGTCATCAAGCAGCGCTGCCCGCAGGAGGGGCAGCGGGTGATGGTAGAAGGCCGAGCGCCGGTCGGCCGATACGTTCTCGTGGGCACGGCGCGCACTTCCGTCGGACGAAACGTCATAGGCTATGGCAGCGTCGATGCCGGAGATGAGCCGTGTTGGAGCTGGCCCCCGGAAGTATTCAAACAAGGGCGTTCTTGTGAACGCCGTTCGGCTGCGGTCGTTGAGAAGATCCATTTCCTGGCGATAGTCGCTGACATCAAACTCCATGGTCGCCGCTTCCGGCGTGAGGTCCTGGCCGATGTTGAGCATGCGTCCGTCTGCATCAATCGTTAGCGACTCGGTCGATTCAATGGCACCCCGGCCACCCATCGCGGCGGCAACATCTTCAATGAACTGCTGCTCGGGCGCGACAGTTGGCTCGGCACAGGCGGCCAGGAAACCCAGGACAATGGCGAGCGGGACAGTCTTCGATGTCATTGGAGAATTCCTTTTTGGTTCATTTCCACAGCGTTGAGTCCGTGACCACCCGACCTTCTCCGAGCTGGTCAAGAAACTCGGCTTTGGAGAGACAGAGCTGCAGCGAGCCGAAGCTGTAGATCATGCTGCCAAGGATAAAGCAGCAGACAGGCCAAACCCAATGCGCAGGCGCCACGCCAGGCCTTTGGGGTATTCTCGGGCAAACCAACGATCCGACATTAAGGGGAAGGTATGTGCAGAGGATTCAGGCTTCACCACTTCATAGCGGCCATTGGCGCGCTGCTCGTCAGCCTGAGTGCGGCCGCGCAATCGAATCCACTCTGGCACGAGCAGAAGGTCCGAAATTACCTGCCGCACATGACCACCGCGGACGTCAGCGATTTCCTTGCCCGTTCTGACCTTGTAATCATCCCGGTCGGCGCACTCGAGCAGCATGCTGACCACCTGCCCATTGGCACCGACTTCATAAACGGCGTTGAAACATCAAAGCTGATTGCGCAGCAACGGGACATTCTCGTCGCACCCGTCCTAATGGTTGGTCAGTCGCCTTACCACATGGGCTTCGCCGGCACGATATCGCTGAAGGCCGATACGATCATTGACGTGCACATGCAGGCCGTCGAGAGCCTGATCCATCATGGCTTTCGTCGCTTCATCATCTATAACTCGCACGGCGGCAACCGCGCGATCACGACCTTGCTGGTCGATCAGATCAACCAGACCACGGCCGGCGTTGCCGTGAATCTCGCCCAGGCCATCGCACCGTTTGCCGAACCGACGGGTATTCCGCCGAGTCGCGTGCTGGATAGGCACGGGGGCGTCTCGGAAACCTCGCGCAGCATGTACCTGATGCCAAGCCTGGTCGAGATCGACAGGGCGGTGCCGGCGCGGATCACCCTGCCGCCGCACCTCGAGGCGATGCTACCGGCGGTAATTGCCGGCGAGCCGACCGAGCTCATGCTGTTTCTGGCAGAGGGTCTCAAGGCCGAGGAAACCGGAAAGCGCACGTCGTCCGCCGAAATGTCGTCGACCGGCGTCTGGGGTGAGCGTGATCCGAGTGAGGGCAGTGCCGGGCGCGGGCAGAGGGAAACGATGCGTACGGTGAACGCCGCCGTGAAGTTTATCGATCGCTGGAACGAGCTCTCGCCCTAAGGCGGGCGCATCGCCAAAAAAAAAGCGCCCGCCACCCGGGGGAAGTGGCGGGCGCAGCCTGTTGCCAGGCGGGGGGGCTAGTGCCAGTGGCCGCGTTCGATCGGACACCAGTCGCGATGATGCCGATACGATCGCGAGTACCTGTTCCAGTTGGCCGGATACCAGATGCGTCGATTGTTGTAACGACGGTAGTAGCGTCGGTCATATCGCCGGTCGTAGCGCACGTATCGATGACCGTCCCAGTACCGGTCGCGACTAACGTAGTGCACCGCCGTCGGGCCGTAGGAAACCGAAACCGCCACCCGGCTGTGATCGGCCAATGCCGGGCTGGCCGTGGCGGCCAGAAGGACCGCTGCTGCTGACATCAATAACTTCTTTTTCATCGTGACATCCTCCTTTCGGTATCAGGCTGATGTCAGGTTACGAGTAGCCGGCTGAACAGAGCATTAACGGCGCCCGGGCTGTTGTCGCTCAGCGCTTTGCAAGCGCTTTGTCGATATCTGCGGCAAGGCCGCTTAAAGCAAGGTGCACTTCCGATTTGACAAAATCGTAGTCGTTGGCGATCCAGGATTCGGCAGAGATGCCACGGCTCTTGTAAACAAACGACCCCTCCGCCCGTCGGGAGTCGACACAGTCCAGGCAGTCATCGGCGTAGGCGTCGGCCTGGATAATCAGCGTGAATTTCCCGCCCGCGTCGCCCCGTAGCGCGATCCGGGTGAGTGCAACCCCAACGACGCTGTCCGCTTCGCCGACCACGTCCCAGCGGGTGTCGAGCTGCTGCCCAAGCTGCTGCCGAAGGGCCGCATTCGGGTCCTCGGCATCAAGGTAGTTGTTGAGCTGTTCGAGGATCGCGGCCTCATCTTCGTCGTTCAGGCTCGTGGCCGCCGCGATGATGGAGCCGCCCATGGCGCCAATCACGCCGAAGGACAGTCCGGCCATCGGCACACAGGCGGGTGCAAAGGGGCCACAGGCCAGGCCGGTCATTGCCCCGGTTGCGAGACCGGCTCCGCCGCCGGCCACCGCCCCCTGGGCGGCGGCGCTATTCCCCGTTACGACTTCGAGCTCACCCGCGTTCGCGTTGTGAACAATCGAGAGTTCCTCGCCCGTGTCGATGACTCGCATATTGGGCGTCGTGCTGCAGCCGGTCGTCAGGAGAATCGCCAGAAACGCGGCGGCCAGTTTCAGTTGAGTTCGAATATGCATGTTGTACTCCCCGGTAGGTTCATCGTTGCTTCGTCCGGTTTTCAGTCTCGCGGAACCGGGCCGTACGCGACTGATGAAACAGTGAGCGTTGCCTGATCGAACCCGGATGATCGATAAATCAACGGCTTGGGGTGCCTATCAGCTTGTTGCCGACCGGCTGATCGCCTACTCTCTCGGGACAACAATCAGAAGGGGAAAGGCATGCGGGTATGGGTCACGACGTTGCTAATGGTAGTGGCCGGGGTGCTGTCCCTGCCGGTCTCGGCACAGCACCGAAGTGCGGATGAGCCGTTCACGATGGCGCTGACCGGCGACTCCATCATCACCCGCAAGCTGTCGGTCTACGACGAGCCCGAATACCTCGAGATGATCGAGCTGATTCGCTCGGCCGACGTGGCCTTCACCAACCTCGAGATGCTGTTCCACGACTATGAGCCCTACCCGATGGCGGTTAGCGGTGGCACCTGGATGCGCGGAGATCCGTCGCTGGCCGCCGAGCTAGCCTGGGCGGGTTTCGACATGGTGGCGCGCGCCAATAACCACACCGGGGACTATGGCGTTGAGGGCATGCGCCTGACGACGAAGTACGTCGCCGAAGCGGGGCTTCTGCAGGCCGGCGTTGGCGAAAGCCTCGCCGAGGCACGCGAAGCGAAGTTCATGGAGACCAGCAAGGCGCGTGTGGCGCTGATCTCGGTGTCCTCTTCATTCGCCAGCCACATGCGTGCCGGCAAATCGCGGGATAACGTTCCGGCGCGCCCAGGCCTGAACCCGCTGCGTATCAAGACGACGCACGAGGTCACCCGCGAGCAGTTCGATGCGCTCAAGGACATCGGTGATGGACTGGGTCAGTTCAGGAACCAGGATGGCCAGCCGCGCGGGTTGAACGCGGACAAGCCGGACGAGTTCGATCTGTTCCGGCAGAAGTTCGCGGTTGGCGACAACCCGGGCGTTCGCACGGTCGCGAATGAATCTGACCTCGATGAGATTGCGCGGGTCGTTCGAAATGCCGATCGACTGGCAGATTTCGTCATCGTCACCATTCACGCCCACGAAGGGCCCACCCGCATGGAGCCGGCCGAGTTCCTGCCGCTGTTTGCCCGGGCAATGGTCGACGCAGGGGCGGATGTGTTTGTCGGACACGGACCGCATGCGCTGCGGGCCATCGAGATCTACAAGGGGAAGCCGATTCTCTACAGCCTCGGCGACTTCATGTTCCAGAACGAGACGCTGGACAGGCTACCGTCGGATAACTACGAGGCTTACAGCCTCGATGAAGGCAGCCACGTCGCTGACTTTAACGACGAGCGCTATGCCAACGAGACGAAGGGCTTCCCGGTGGTTCCCGAAGTCTGGGAGGCCGTCATTGCGGTTCCAACCTTCCGCAACCGTGAGCTTTCGGAGCTCGCGCTTTATCCCATCGATCTTGGGTTCGGTAAACCAGTGCAGGTGCGTGGCCGACCCGTGCCCGCAAATCGCGAGCTCTCCGAGAAGATCATCGACGATCTCAAGCGGATCTCCGAGCCCTTCGGTACCGAGATCGAAATGCGCCGCGGCGTCGGCTACGTCAAGCTGGACTGAACGCCCGGCAGGTTGTCACTCAACGGTCGTGTCGGCGATCGCGGTTCGGGTGCCGGCGAACTGCAGGGCGACAGCGGCGAGACCCAGAATCAGGATGGCGGAGGCTTCGAAGAGAATACTCTCCGGGGCCATCTCTTTGCTTTGCAGGACGATCAGTCGTGAGAGTGCCGTGATGGCAATGAATATCGGGTACATCACCGGGATCGCCTGGCTGCGGTAAAAGCTGCCGACCATGGAGATGACCTCGGTATAGAGAAACAGCAGCAGGATGTCGGCGATTTCAATCGTCCGGTTCTGGTAGACCACGCCAAGCTCGATAAGCACGGCGCCCACCGTCATCAGGACAATCAGCACCAGGATGGATTTTTCGATCCCGGAAATCAGTGCGTTTACATTCAAGGCAACAACTCCGTTCGTACGCCGCCGGCTCTCGTTTCTGAGTACCGAGACTTACAGAGATTTCCGGTGGGCACAACCCAAACCTCGTGAGCGCCGTTGATTTGGCACCGCTCCTGAATTGCGGTTAGCATCCTCGCCGGTGGGGGTCAGGCACACGGGGGCATACGTGTGACCGATTCGCGTCGGCCGGCAAGGCGTGGCGTGAGAATCGTCCAGAACAAAAACACCTGCTCGGAGTGTCCTATGAAGTTCAGATCGTTATTCAGCATCATCACAGGTCTTGTCGCTGTTTCCCTGTCGTTGCCCGCGCTGGCCAGCAACAAGGGAGACTGGTTCGAGGTCCAGGCGCCGCCCACGTTCGTTGACGCGACGGGCAAGCAGCGCTTCCCGGCCTGCTCGTCCGGCCCGACGCTCGTCGACGGCGTACCGCAGCCGGCTGACGGCGAGTTTTCCTTTTTCGTTAAACC
>CAZFVT010000038.1:12438-15191 GCA_964522355.1 uncultured Woeseiaceae bacterium
GGTAGTTCGAAGCGTCTTGCAATCTTTTTCGACGGCGGCGGTGCCTGCTGGGACGGACGCACCTGCGTCGGTGCGCCGCTGACCGGCCAGGGCTTGTACTCGCAGTCGGTCAACGAAACCGTCGAGTCGCTCTCCGCGTTCAGCGGGCTCGGCGATACCGACAATGAGAACAACCCGGTCCGCAATTACACGCAGGTCTTCATCCCGTACTGCACCGGCGATCTGCACACGGGAGCGGCCGATACCGTCTATGACGACGCACCGTTCCCCTGGGTTATTCGCCATCGCGGTGCGGACAACGTCGCCTATGTGCTGGACTGGCTGGACGAGAACTACAGCGACATCAACCGGATTGCGAAGGGCAAGAACACGGACAAGCGGCGACGCCGGGATCGCAGCCCCGAGAAGCTGTACCTGTCCGGTGCGAGTGCTGGCGGTTACGGCGTGATCTATCACACGCCGGCCATCGTCGCCCAGTATCCGCACGCCGACGAGGTGCGCGTGCTAATCGACGCGGCCAACGGCGTCATCAACCAGGATTTTTACGATCGCGCCCTGGCGCCCACTGGCGGCTGGAACGTCTGGGAAAACCTGTCGCACGTATTGGCAGCGGCGTTTGCCAGCGGGCCGGACACCCTGAGTGCCGGTTCGATTGTCAGCCTGGGCCAGGCATATCCGCATGCGCGTTTCGGCCAGTACACCACCGCGTTTGATGGTACCCAGATCGCGTTCTTCAACGTGGCGCGAAACCTGACCGACGTCAGCAAATGGTTCGATCCGGCTGAGCTGCAGATCGCCGGTTTTCTCTGGGCCACCAAGGCCGCCACCGACATGTTCCTGGTCGCTTCACAGATCGACAACTATCGCTTCTATCGTGCGGCGGGCACTGATCACACGATCGTCGGCTCCGACAAGACCTACACGGAAAACACCGCCGGTGAGACAGCGTTCATCGACTGGTTCCGGGACATGATCAAGAAGCGGAGGCTTAAGCGCAGCGACTGGCAGAATCTCGACTGCGATCCAGCCTGCCTGTAGCGGCGGATTGAACCCTAGTAAGACAGCAAACGGGCCCTTCGGGGCCCGTTTTGCGTTTCAGCTCGTTTGTCAGCTGCCGACGTACTTCGCGTAGAGTTTTCTCGCCACGGCCGGGTCGTCCGTGCCTTTCAAGATGGCTCGGCCATCGGGAAACAGCGACAACTCGTAGCGCGTACCGGACTCCTCGAGCTCGGCCTGCAGAATGAACTCGTTGCTGCGCACCTCACCATGAGCCGACAGGCGTTCGCCGAGCGCGGCGAGGTCGACCCCGCCGGCGTCCTGTCGATGCCTGAGCTGCACGGCGTTCCGACCGCACAGGCTGACTGACGTCGAACCGGCTTCGCCGCGTAAGTAGTCGAAGCGACGCTGCTTGCAGGCCGGGCAGTCATTCTTGTCGCGTAGCCCGTCGACCTTGAGCTGGGTGATTGTGTTGGACCAGAGATCCACATTCAGCAGCGTGCGGCTGACCTGCGCATAGTTTCCGGTCAGAATCTTGAGCGCTTCGGCGACCTCGAAATTCGCAATCACGCCGACGGCAGGTCCAATAACACCGACGGTATCGCAGGTTGCGGTGCTGCCCGGTGGCGGCGCTTCTTCAAACAGGCAGCGAAAGCAGGGCGTGGCGTATCTGCCGCCTTCTGCCGTTTCCCAGGGGGCGTTGCCGTCGCCGTGTGGCAGGATCGGCATGGCCATGCCCGAGGTGCCGACCGCAGCACCGTAGACGTAGGGCAGGCCGTGTTTGACGGCAACGTCGTTGGCCAGGTAGCGAGTCTCGAAGTTATCGAGTCCGTCGATGAGGATGTCAGTGTCGGCCGCCAGTCGTTCGATGTTATCGACGTTAATGTCGTCGACAATGGCGGTAACCTCGACGGCCGAGTTTATGCGCTCCAGCTTGCGTTTTGCGGCCACCGCTTTGGGCCTTAGCTCACGTACGTCGTCCTCGTCGAAGAGCACCTGGCGCTGCAGGTTCGTCAGCTCTACAAAATCGCGATCGACGATGATCAGGTGACCAACGCCGGCACGCGCGAGCATGTCAGCGGCAACGCTGCCGAGAGCGCCGCAGCCGAGCAACAGTGCCGTCGATCCGGCAAGACGCGCCTGGCCCTCCGGGCCGAAGCCCGGCAGCAGCATCTGTCGGTGATAGCGATTGAGGTCGTCGTTCATACGTAAATTCCGGGGCCGCCGGGAAGTTTAGCGTGTTCGAGCGGCGCCGGGGGTGAGCCCGGGATGAAACAATTGCCATCAGGCAGGGGTCATCTGCGATGATTATTGCTTGAGAACTCGGGGAAATCGCATGCGTCTTTTATCCCGCCTGATTGTCACGGCCGCTACGGCAGTGTCGCTGGCCACCCTTTCTACATCGGCCCTGGGTCATCACAACCCGGTGGTCTACAACGGCAAGGTCACGGTGAAAATTTCCGGCACGGTCAGGGCCGCACACTTCGGCTTCCCGCACAGCCGCTATGCCCTCGACGTTACCGATGAGTCCGGCAATACCGAACGCTGGCTGGTCATGACCGAAGATCCCCGGGATGCGGAGATTCTCGGTTTTGCTGACGAGCTCAAGGCCATAGAGGTTGGTCAGACCCTGACCGTCGTTGGCTGGCCCAACAAGATCAAGGAGCGCGAAATCCGCGGCCACCAGCTGCACTACCCGGACGGCACGGTGGTCATGATGCGTCGGGGCAACTACATCTGGACGAACGATCTGCGAC